>NZ_JBEZJL010000056.1:0-69358 GCF_040651755.1 Actinomadura sp. NPDC048394
ACGTGCGCCCAGCACAGCGCGGGTATCATTCCCAACTTCAACCAATTGTTGGGGGAACCCCCCCGGGCCGCCCGGCCCCCACCCCGGCGGCCCGCCCCCTGACGGGGCCGGGCCTCGGCTGTGTCCGGACCCCCGCGTGCGCGGGGAGCAGGTCTCTCACGAGATCTTGTCGATCTCGGCGATCGGACCACCCCCGCATGAACGGGGAGCGTTTCGTTATCCTACCAACACAATCTGTTACGAGCGGGCGAGCTTGGTGAGGGCGTCGCCGGTGAGGCGGTAGGTCGTCCACTCGTCCTGCGGGCGGGCGCCCAGGGACTCGTAGAAGCCGATCGCCGGTGTGTTCCAGTTGAGCACCGCCCACTCGACGCGTTCGTAGCCGCGCTCGTCGGCGATGCGGGCGAGCTCGGTGAGCAGGGCCTTGCCGTAGCCGTGGCCGCGGACGCCCGGGTCGACGAACAGGTCCTCCAGGTAGATGCCGTGCGTGCCGTTCCACGTGGAGAATGTGAGGAACCACACGGCGAACCCGGCGACGCGGCCCTCGTGCTCGGCGATGAGCACGTGGGCGCGCGGGTCGTCGCCGAAGAGCCGCGCGTGCAGCTGCTCCTCGGTGGCCTTCACCTCGTGCAGGGCGCGCTCGTACTCGGCCAGCTCGCGGATGAGCCGGAGGATCGCGGGGACGTCGTCGGGGGCGGCTGGGCGGATCATGCCGAAAGGCTATGCCAGGCCGCCGCGTGCGCCGTCCGGGGGCCGCGGGACGCTCCGCCTAGAGCGCGGCCAGGGGCGTCTCCGGGTCGGCCCACCGCTCGTTCGGGACGAGCGGGTACCAGCCGGGGCGTCCTGGGTCACGGTCGTAGGGGTAGCCGCCGAGCTCGCGGTACAGGTCGGCGTACTCGGCGACCTTGCCGCGGTCCAGCGTGACGCCGAGGCCGGGCCCGGACGGCACCGCGATCCGCCCGTCCGCGTACTGGAACGGGCCGCCCTCGATGACGTCGCCGGCGAGGTGGTGGTAGTGCGCGTCGGCGGAGTAGGTGAGGTTCGGCAGGACGGCGCCGAGGTGCAGCATGGTGGCGAGCTGGATGCCGAGCTCGCCGGACGAGTGCACCGACACCCCGAGCTGGAAGGTGTCGCAGATCCCGGCCGCCTTGACGCACGCGCGGATGCCGCCCCAGAACGTCGTGTCGAGGAGGACCACGTCCACGCTGCGGTGCAGCACGTTGGTGGCGAGCTGCTCGAAGTTGACGACGACGGTGTTGGTGGCGAGCGGGGTGGGCGTCCTCTCGCGGACGAGCCGCAGCCCCTCCAGGCCCCAGACGGGGTCTTCGAGGTAGTCGTTGTCGAGGTGCTCGATGGCCTTCGCGAACCGGAGTCCCTCGTCGAGGCTGAGCACGGCGTTGGGGTCGTAGCGCAGCCGGTCGCCGGGGAACGCTTCGGCGAGGGCCTTGTAGCACTCCAGCTCGTAGGCGGGCGGGAAGACGCCGCCCTTCAGCTTGTGGACGGTGAAGCCGTGCCGCTCCTTGAGGTCGCGGGCGTGCGCGACGAGCTGCTCGGGGGTGCGGACCTCCGGCGTCCGGCCGTCCGCGCCCGGGTAGCGGTAGAACAGGTAGGACGCGAACGGGACGCTGTCGCGGACCCGGCCGCCGAGCAGGTCGTGGACGGGGACGCCGAGGTGCTTGCCGACGAGGTCGAGGCAGGCGAACTCGATGGCGGCGAGCATCTGGGTGCGGTTGTTGTACAGGCTCGCCGTCGGGTTCGCGATCTTGAAGCGGAGGGCCTCCAGCTCGAACGGGTCGTGCCCCTCCAGGTAGGGCGCGAGGGCGCGGAAGGCGTCCTCGGCGCTCTGCCCGCCGCCGCCCATCTCGCCCAGCCCGACCAGGCCGTTGTCCGCCTCGACCTCGACGATCGTGCGGACGAAGCGGCCCCAGTGCGCGCCGTTGCTGTGCAGCAGCGGCGCCTCCAGCGGGACCGCGACGGTGGTGGCCCGGATGTCGGTGATCTTCATGGTCAGAGGTTCCCCTTCACCGTGACGGCGACGATCCCGCAGGCGGGCAGGCGGACGGTCGCGGCGCCGTCGCGGACGGGCGCCTCGGCGGCGTCGCGGCCGAGGCCGGAGTCGACGGTCGCGCCGCGCATCCCGGGGACGGTCAGCGCCGTCTCGACGGGCGCGGCGGCGAGCGAGCGGAGCCGGACGACGAGGTCGGGGCCGTCCCGTCCGATCGAGGTGATCTGCACGTCGGGGTCGTCGACGGACGCGTACGCCTCCACCGGTGCCGCCCGGCCGGTCCCGGTCGTCAGCGTCGCGACGAACGGGTCGGTGAGGCCGGCGGCGGCGAGGGCGCCGAGCCGCCGGCCGGGGACGTCGCCGGCGGCGGACGCGACGGCGTACCGGAAGGTGGTCTCGCCCTGCTGCTGGGACGGGAAATTGGTGTCCCAGATGTTGTTCAGCGCCCAGGAGTAGACAGTGGCGGGCTCGTCGTCGATGGTCGGCGGGAACGGCGCGTACGGCATGTGGATGGAGCCGAACTGGACGAGCGGCGCCTCCAGCGTCGCCCACGCCACGGTCAGGTCGGGGTCCTCGAACGCGACCCAGTGCCGGATCGGGCGCATGTGCTCGGCCGACCCCGGGACGCTCGGCACGCCGGTGCCGCCGACGCCGCCGGTCAGCTCCCAGGCGGCGGGCGGTCCGCCGGACGCGAAGGGGAAGGCGAAGAACACCGCCTCCTTGGTCGCCGTGGGCTGCTTGCCGAGCTGGAAGCGCAGGTCGAGGCGCGGGACGCCCGCGTGCAGTTCGAGGGTCGTGCGGATCCAATCGGCGCCCTTGCCGGTGAGCTCTACGACGAGGCGTTCTCCCACCGGGGTGCGTTCGCACTTCACGACGGCGGCGTGCCGGCCGAGGGCGCGGTCGCCGAGGAGCGTCCGGTCGTGCACGAGCATGTGCCCGGACATGTGGTTGAAGTGCGGCGCGGTCGCGTACCGGTCGTAGACGTACTGCCCGAACCCGGCGGCGGCGTCGGCGTTGACCAGCTCGCGTCCGGCGGCCTTGTCGAAGACGGAGGCGAGGTGGCCTTCGGCGAGGTCGTAGGTGACGCGGTAGTACTCGTTCTCGATCACGCCGTCGCGGCCGAGGTCGACGGGTTCGGGCGCGGGGGCCTCGCCGCGCACGACGTCGAGGCGCACGCGTCCCATGCCGGGGACGTCCGGGACGACGGCCTCCAGGTGGCGGCCGATGGGGCGGGTCGGCCACTCGTCGGGGTCGACCTCCTCCTCGTGGTGCGGCAGCGGGTCGCCGGTGCGGGCGTCGACCAGCGTCACGGGGACGTCGACGGGCACCACGTCGCGCGGCAGGAACGCGCGGACGACGTCGGTCCGCGCGGCGGACCCGGGGTTGACGACGGCGAACGAAGCGAGCGCGTCCGGCGCGGGCGCGAGGGTGGCGCCGAACCGGCGCGCCTTGGCCTGCAGCAGGTCGAGGGCGTCGTCGTAGGACTGGTAGCCGACGGCGGACTTGCGGGTCCACTGCAGGCCGCCGGAGTCGGTGCCCTCCTCGGCGTCCTCCCACGGGTTGGCGGCGCCCCAGGTGTGCTCGTCGAACAGCGCGGCCTTGTCGTAGGCGTCGTCCAGGCCCTCGGCCTCGGCGCCGGCGAGGGCGTGCAGCGTCTCGGCGGTGCGCAGGACGTTCTGGGCGCGGCGGACGTGCCCGAGCGGGCGGGCGCCGGAGCCGAGGCCGTCGGCCCACCAGTCGGTCCAGTCGCCCTCGTGGATTTGGAGCTGGTCGTGGTGGTGCTCCTCGACGTGCTCGAAGAAGTCGGCGTTGGTCGCCATGCGCAGCCGCGGGTACTCCCATGTCGCGTTCCAACGCAGCGCGATGTCGGCGGGCATGATCGACGGGCCGGCGTTGTCGGCGTGCGCGCCCTGCACCCGCAGGTGCACGGCGTCGAGGACGTCGGGGGCCTTGTCGGCGCCGACCTGGCCGGGCGCCGCGTACCAGCCGAAGGTGCCCGGCCCGTACGGGTAGGGCCGGTCGGCGAGGGACGACAGGTACCGCGGGAGCAGGTCCTCGGCGAGGTCGTAGCCGTCGACGAGCCCGACGGTGTTGCCCTCCATGTACGCCATGCCGTGCGGGGTGTCGGTGAACCAGACGATCAGCTCGCGTCCGCTCGGCGCGCGCCAGCGGAACGGGCGGCCGAGCTTGTCGCCGCCGGTGATGTACGGGACGGAGCGTCCCGCCCAGTTGTGCGCCGCCGCGAGGTAGCGGACGCCCGCGGCGTTCAGGGCGTCGACGACGCCGACGACCGCGCCCGGGATGTCGGTGTGCATCGCCGAGCGGACGTCGATGCCGTGCCGGTCGCGCAGCTCCGCCACGAACCGCAGCTGCCGGTACAGCTCGTCGGTCGAGCACGCCTCGGTGTGCAGCTGCATGGGGAACGCGGTGACCTCGATGTTCCCGCTGCGGGTCCGGTCGACGAACTCGGCGACCTGATCGTCCGGGCGGGTGGCGAGCCAGCGCAGCGCGGGCAGCGACGACTCCACCGACCAGCGGAACCGGGCGTCGTCGGGCCGCCCGTCGGTCTCGCGGGACAGCCGGAGCGCGGCGTCGAGGTAGTCGAGGTGGTGGCGCAGGACGGTGCCCTGGGTGTCGGTGTAGCCGATGTCCAGGTGCGAGTGGTGGACGACGAAGACGCTCCACTTGCGCTGCGGGGTGACGTCGAGCGGGGCGGCGCCGACGAGGCCCGCGCCGTCCCGCACCTCCAGCGTGAGGCGGCGCGGGGCGTCGACGGCAGGGACGAGCAGGGTCGCCCGGCCCGCGTCGTCGGTGCGCTCCTCGGCGTCGCCGAGCCGCAGCGCCAGCCCGGGGCCCGCCTCGATCCGGACGGCCTGCCGGAGCGCGCCGGCCGCGTCCCGCCTGAACAGCGGGACCACCGCCGCCCGCACCGACAGCCCGCGGACCGCGAGCACCTCGACGGAGGTGTCGTGGCGGAGGGCGGCGCGGATTCCGTCGTAGTCCGGGGAACCGAGGCTCTCCGTCAGGAGCCGACTGGTCATCCGTGTCCTCTCAGAATGACTGTGACCGAGGGGTCAGAACTGGGCGAGCGTCAGCCCGCGGGTGAACAGCCGCTGCGTCGCCAGGAACAGCACGACCGTGGGGAGCGAGACCACGAGCCCGGCGGCCAGCGCGACCGGGACGGGCGTCCCGGCGTACACGTCGGTGGTGAGCGCCGACAGCTCCGCCCAGACCGGCCGGACGTTGTCGGACTGCGCCAGCGTCAGCCCGAACAGCAGGTCGTTCCAGACGTAGGTGAACTCGAGGATGAACACCGCGGCGAGCGCGGCCGACGACAGCGGCAGGTAGATGCGCCAGAAGATGCGGAAGGTGGACGCGCCGTCCAGCCGCGCCGCCTCGAAGATCGAGACGGCCACCGAGCCGAAGAAGTTGCGCATCACCAGCGCGGCGAGCGGCACGCTGATCGCGGTGTGGACCAGCACGAGGCCCATCTGGTTGTCGTAGAGCGACATCTTGCTGTAGCCGACGAACAGCGGCACCAGCAGCATCTGGAACGGCACGACGGTGCCCGCGAAGATCACGATGAACCAGAGGAACCCGAACCGGACCCGCAGCACCACGATCGCGTATCCGGCGAGCGCCCCGAACAGCACGGCGAGCGCCGGCGCGACCAGGCTGTAGATCGCGGTGCTGCCGAGGGTGGCGCCGACGTCGGTGCGGCTCCACGCCTCGCTGATGTTGTCGAACAGGCCCATCGACCCGGGCGGCTTCACCGCGTCGGACGGGTCGTAGTCGCCGGCGGGGCGGACGGCGTTCGCGACGATGAGGTACGTCGGGAACAGCCACACCAGGCCGAGGACGATCAGCATGGCGCGGCGCATCAGGAGCCCTCCCTGGCGAGCTGGTGGCGCAGGTAGACGTAGGAGGCGAGGCCGGTGACGGTGGTGAGCGCCACCGCGATCGCCGACCCGTAGCCGTACTCGTCGGCGACGAAGACCTGCCGGTACATGGTCACCGCGAGCGTCTCGGAGGTGCGGCCGGGGCCGCCCTGCGTCATCACCCAGACGATGTCGAACGTCTTCAGGCTCGCGACCAGCGCCAGCCCGAACACGACGGTGGTGAGCGGCCGCATCAGCGGCCAGATGACGTGCCGGAACAGCTGCCAGCCGGACGCGCCGTCGATGCGGGCGGCCTCGATCGGCGCGCGCGGGATCGACTGGAGGCCGACGACGAACAGCAGCATGTTGACGCCGAGCTGCTGCCACGCCCACACCACGATCATCGCGAGGGTGTTGCGCGGGCCGTCCTGGAGGAACTCGGTGTGGCCGCCGGGCATGCCGAGGAACGACAGCACCTGGTTGGCCATGCCGTCGGGCTGCAGGATGAAGCCCCAGATGAGGCCGAGGCCGGCGCCCGACATCGCGTACGGGATGAGGAACGGCAGCCGGTACCAGGCGCCGCCCTTGATGTTGTACGACAGCACCGCGACCAGCAGGCCGAGCCCGACCGGCAAGACCGTGGTGCCGGCGACCCACAACAGCGTGTTGCGGACGGACGTGAGCAGCGCCTCGTCCTGGAACAGCCGCCGGTAGTTGTCGAGGCCGGTGAACTTCGGCGACCCGAGCCCGTCGTAGCTGGTGAGGCTGAGGTACGCCGTCCACAGGAACGGCAGGTAGATCAGCACCGCGACGAAGAGGACGGCCGGGGTGAGGTAGGCGTGCCGGAACCGGCCGTGCATCGCGAACCCGCCCGGCGGGCGCCCGCCTCCCCCGCTGCGCTGGTGCCCGCCGCGCGCGCGTCGGTGCGGGGTCCTCGCGCGCACGGCGGTCGTCTGGTCGGTCATCGGTTCAGCTTCCGGCCTTGTGGTTCTTCCAGTAGTCCTCGTTGGCCTTCTGGATGTCCTTGAGCACGCTCATGTACGAGCCGGGCTTGCTGAGGAAGCCGTCGAACCCGCTGAGCGCGGCCGTCAGGACGGGCGCGGGCGCGGCCTCGAAGTAGCGGAGCACGAGCCGGTTCCCGCCGCCCGCGGCCTCCTTGGTGACCTTGTCCAGCTCCGGGTCGGCGATCTTGACCTTGGGGTTGCCGGACACGTCGCCGCGCGCGTTGGCCCACTTCTCCTGCGCGACGGGGGTCACCCACCACTTCAGGTACTTGGTGCTCGCGGCGGCGTCGGGCGCCTTGCGCAGCGAGCACAGCGGCCCGCTCTCGAAGATCAGCGACCGCTTCGGCAGCGACGGCGCGACGTTCGGGATGAGGAAGAACCCGTAGTCGGTGCCGAGCTTGAGGCCGCGCTGGGTCATGCTGGTGTTGAACCAGGTGCCGCTGATGACCATGGCGGCGTCGCCGGCCTTGAAGTGGTCGGCGGGGTCGGCCTTGTCGCCGGGGTTGGAGAAGTAGCCGGAGTCGATCATCGACTTCCACTGCTCCATCACCTTCACCACGCCGGGGTCGGTGTAGGACGCCTGGCCGGTGGACAGCCGCTCGTACAGGTCGGGGTCGGTGCCGGCGAGCAGCTGCTCGAACCAGGCGAAGGAGAACAGCGAGGTCGGCGTGGTCTGGTTGAACGGGACCTGGCCCTTGCTCTTCAGCGTCTGGGCGATCTTCATCAGGTCCGCCCAGGTGCTCGGCGGCGCCAGGCCGTACTTCGCGAAGATCTTCTTGCTGTAGAACATGCCCCAGTACCCGGTGTTGAGCGGCACGCAGTACTGCTTGCCGCCGACCGTGTAGTACTTGGCGAGGTCCTGGGTGAGGTCGCCGCTCTTGATGGCGTCCTGCCAGATCGACGTGGTCTCGGCGACCTGGTTCTGCTCGACGATCTCCTGGAGGCGTCCGCCGGTCTGCCAGGTGAACAGGTCCGGCTTGACCTTGGTGCGGAACGAGGACTTGATGAACGCGGTGTAGGTGGGCTCGTCGGTGTACCCGACGGGCGTCATGTCCAGCCCGGTCTGCTGCTTGCCCAGCGCGCTCATCTGCTCGAAGAAGGGCTTCCACGCGCCCTTGTCGTTGTAGAGCCTGAGCCCGGACTTCGACCCTCCCGAGTCGTTGCCCGAGGCGCAGCCCGCGACCGCGGCGAGCGCCGCGGCCGCCGCGAGGACGGCGGTCGTGCGCGTGCGCGTCGACGGCATGGGGGCCTCCCTGGTTCGTGGGGTGGTTGGAGGTCGGCTGAGGGTGTTCTGGGTGTGCGGGGGTGGTGCGGGTGCTGGTGCGGGGTGTGCGGCGGGAGGGTGTGCTGAAGGGGACCGCCGGCCCTGCGCGGGCGGACGGCCGGTGACGGACGGTGGATCGTGGGCGGTCGGGGGGTCGGGCGAGCGGTCTCGCGAGCGGTCAGGCGAGCCGGGACGCGATGACCTTCGTGACGTCGCGCAGGTGCGCGCGCATCAGCTCCTCGGCGCGTTCGGCCTCGCCGGCCTCGATGGCGCCGAGGATGGCCCGGTGGTCGTCGTGGTCGCGGCGCCGGTCGTCGAAGATCCGCAGTATCTCCCGCTGCTCGGCGCCGTGCACCGACAGCAGCGAGTCGATGACCTCGCCGAGCACGGCGTTGCCGGACGCGTGGGCGGCGGCGCGGTGGAAGGACATGTTCGCCGCGTCCAGCTCGACGTCCTCGCCCTCCAGGTGCCGGCCCGCGTGGTCCAGGACGGTGCGCAGCCGCTCCAGGTCGCCGGGTTCGGCGCGGCGGGCGGCCATCGCGGCCAGCGGGGGCTCGATGAGCAGCCGGGCGTCCAGCAGCTGGAGGAGCTGGTCGCCCTGCAGCGGCCGGACGTTGGGGTTGGGGATGACGACCCGTTCGAGGTCGGCGCCGACGTAGATGCCGGATCCGTGCCGCATCTGGACGGCGCCGGTGGCCTCGAGCCGGCGGAGCGCCTCGCGGAGCGTGGGGGTGGTCACCGCGAAGCGCTCGGACAGCTCCCGCGCCGAGGGGAGCCGGTCGCCGGGACGCAGCCCGCCGGCGCGGATCAGCTCCAGGACGCGCTCGGTGAGCGCGTCGGAGAGGCTGGGCCGGGCCACATCCTTGGACATTCGTTACCTCGTTCACTCCTCGAAGAAGTCAAGTCATCTAATCACTTGATGTGCCGGGCTGTCCAGGGCCGGGACCGAGCGCCTCGCGCAGCGCCGCGTGCTGCTCGTCCCGCGCCCGGCGCGCCACCGCCGCCGAGAGGACGCCGTCGAACCCGTGGTAGGCGCCCGGCACGTGCCGCAGCTCCACCGGCACGCCGGCCTCGATCAACCGCCGCGCGTACACGAGGTCCTCGTCGCGCAGCGGGTCGGCCTCGGCCGCCAGCACGTACGCGGGCGGCAGCCCGGACAGGTCCCGCGCGCGGGCCGGGGCGGCGTACACGGGCGTCTCCCAGCCCGGCTTCCCCCGGTCCGGGCCGAGGTAGTGGCGCCACATCTGCTCCACCTCGCCCCGGTTGAACAGCGGCGGCTCGGTGTACGCCCGCATCGACGCGGTGTCCATGCGGTCGTCGAGCACCGGATAGAGCAGCAGCTGGAAGGCGAGCGGCGGCCCGCCCTCGTCGCGCGCCCGCAGCGCCACCGCCGCCGCCAGGCCGCCGCCCGCGCTGCCGCCGCCGACCGCCACCCGGCCGGGGTCGGCGCCGAGCTCGGCCGCGTGCGCGTGCGTCCAGACCGTCGCGGCCCAGGCGTCCTCGAACGGCGCGGGAAACGGATGCTCGGGCGCGAGACGGTAGTCCACCGACACCACGACGATGCCGAGCCCGGCGGCGAAGTCCAGGCAACGGTGGTGCTCGTTGCCCAGGTCGCCGGTGACGAAGCCGCCGCCGTGGAAGTACACCAGCACGGGCCCCGCCGGACGGTCCGGCCGGTACACGCGGACGGGCACGCCGCCGGGGATCGTCCGGTCGGTGACGTCCACGCGCGGGTCGGTCGCCGGCTCCCCCGACAGCGTCGCCGACAGCTCCCGCATCGCGGCCCGCGCCTTGATCGGATCGGCCAGGCTCACGTACGGCATCCCGGCGAGCGCCTCGGACAGTTCGGGGTCCACCGGGTCACCCCGTCACGGGGACGTCGACGAAGCGCGGACGGTAGATGCTCACATCGCGGTAGACGTCCCTCGTCGGCCCCGCGGTCGTGTCGAGGCTGTTGACGTTGTACGACACCACGAGCTTGTTCGCCGTCGTCAGCGAGGCGTGCGCGTGAGCGTTGTAGGTGTAGACGTCCGGGTCGCCGTACGAGCCGAACGGCCCGCCCTCCGGCGTGTTGTAGACGGTCTTCTCGTCGGTGAACGGCCCGGCCGGCGAGCAGGACAGGTACGTGTCGATCTGCGCGCTGAACGCGTCCTTGGTGTCCTGCGTGAGCAGGATGTAGAAGTTCCCGCGCTTGCTCACGCTGAACTCGTTGGACACGCCGCCCAGCACCTCCACCGCCGCCGACTCCGACGACGACCAGGTGCCGCCCGCCGCGAGGTAGCTCCACGTCCCGCGCAGGTCCGTGCCCGCGACCCGCGCGACGTACATGTGCTTGCCGTCCGCGCCAAGGTCCTCGGTGCCGTAGACGTAGGTGTAGCCGCCGTCGCGGAGCAGCGCCGACCCCCACATGACGCCGCTGCCGGACGGCAGCGACGTAACCGACGTCGGCCGGGTGAGGTCGCTCGTCGAGAACCGGGCGAGGACGTTGCGGTCCCAGGTGACGTTCAGGTCGCCGGACCCGACCTTGTACTCGCGGTACGGCTGCTGGATCTCGCTCCCGTTCATCGCCATGTCGCCCGCCCAGTAGACGTGCGAGGCGTCGCTCGGCGGCAGCAGTGCCGTCGGGTTCGCGGCGGTGCCGCCGTGCGCGGTCCCGGTCAGCGCGCCGCCCGCCGACCGCACGACGAACGTGTTGTTGACGAACGGGGTCGTGCCGCCGTCGGCGACCGTCATCGGCCGGGACCCGTCGGCGTTGACCTTGCCGAGGAAGGTGTCGGAGAAGCCGAAGACCGTCCGTCCGTCCGGCAGCTTCACCGAGTAGGTGCTGTCACCGCCGGTCCAGTCGTCCAGCAGCGCGTTGCTGTTGCCGTACGAGGTGAACTGCGTGTTCAGCGAGGTGTCGGGCGTCGCCGTGCCGAACGCCGGCGCGGCGCTCCCACCACAGGTGAGCGCCGCGGCGTGAGCGGCGGCCGAGGGGGCGACCAGAGCGGTGGCGGCCAGCGTCGAGGCCACAGCCGCACGAATGAGAAGACGCATGCGGACCTTCCTGGGGGTTCGGGACTGGTGAGCGGGAGGTGCATCAACGTGCGCATCTGTGTGGGCGTGCAGCGCCCGAGCCTCGCGTTGCTCGGGTTTTGTCAGGGGCCCCGGCTACCGTGCGGATTGTGTTGGTGACGCAGGCGTACCGGTTCGCGCTGGACCCGAGCCCTCGGCAGGAGCGGGGATTGTGGTCGCATGCGGGGGCGGCGCGGTTCGCATGGAACTGGGGCCTGGCGGCCTGCCGGGACCGGTACGACGCCGAGGGCAAGTGGTGGTCGGGTGTGGAGTTGCACCGGCTGTGGAACCGGGTGAAGAAGACCGACCCTGGCCTGGGCTGGTGGGGCGAGCACTCCAAGTGCGTGTATCAGGAGGCCTTCCGGGACCTGGACCGGGCCCTGCGCGGGTTCGTCCGGGCTCGTAAGGGTCTTCGGAAGGGGCGGCGCCCGGGGTTTCCCCGGTTCAAGAAGCGGGGCCGGTGCCGTGACTCGTTCCGGTTCGGTTCGGGCGTGATGCGCTGTAGTGGCCGGACGGTGACCTTGCCGCGGCTGGGATCGATCGCCACGCACGAGTCCACCCGCAAACTCGCCCGGCGACTGGAGAACGGGACGGCGCGGATCCTGTCGGCCACGGTGTCGCGGACCGCGCACCGCTGGTTCGTCTCGTTCACCGTGCAGGTCGACCGCAACGTTCCCGGACGGCATGCCCGGCCGGGCACCATCGTGGGTGTCGACTTGGGCGTCACGACACTGCTGACCGGCGTCGACGATCATGGCGCTGAGATCGAGGTCGGCGGGCCGAAGGCGTTGCGGGCCGGGTTGCGGAAACTGCAGCGGCTCGGCAAGGCGCACGCCCGTGCGCAGCGCGGCTCGGCCAACCGCGCCAAGGCCGCCAAGCGGCTCGCGCGGCATCATGCCCGCGTCGCCGCCGTCCGCGCCGACGCGCTGCACAAGGCCACCAGCACCCTGGCCGCCCGCTATGAAACCGTCGTCGTGGAAGACCTCAACGTCACCGGCATGCTGGCCAACCGGCGGCTGGCCGGCGCCGTCGCTGACCAGGGCTTCGGGGCCGTGCGGCGGATGCTCGATTACAAGACCGGGTGGAACGGCGGCCGTCTCGTCGTGGCCGACCGCTGGTTCCCCTCGTCCAAGACCTGCTCGGGGTGCGGCGGGCGAAAGCCAAGCCTGTCGCTGTCCGAGCGGACCTTCCGGTGCGACGCGTGCGGCCTGGTGCTCGGCCGGGACGTCAACGCCGCGATCAACCTGCGAAACCTCGCCGCCAGTGGGGCGGAGAGACGAAACGCCTGTGGAGGCGATGTGAGACCCGGCCCCGCCGGGCGACCGCCCGCGAAGCAGGAACCCGGCACCGCGCACCACGCGGGTGAGACCGGGACCGCCGCCGCGCAAGCGACGGCTATCTGGACAGCGGATGCTCACATTCGCTCCTGGTTCCGATAACGGCTAGAGGTCGAACGCGCTGATGTGCCAGCGGCCCAGGTTCGCCACGAACGCCGTGGTGCCCCGGAACGCCAGGTTGGTCGGATGGCAGAGGAGGTGGGCGGTGGGGTCGCGGACGACCGTCTCCGGCCGCCCGTCCGGGGTGAGCCGCAGCACCTCGCTGGGCTCGTAGAGGCCGACGTAGAGCAGGCCGTCGGGGCCGAACGCGATGCCGTCGGGGACGGTGCCGGGCAGCTCGGCGACCGTCGAACGGTCGCCCGCGGTGCCGTCCGGCCGGATCTCGACGCGGGTCACGCCCGGCAGGAACGACTCGGCGACGTACAGGGCCGACTCGTCCGGTGCCAGCGCGAGGCCGTTGGCGAACGCCATCGGACGCTCGTCCCAGACCTCGCCGGTGCCGTCCGGCGCGTAGCGGAACACCGACGGGCCGGGAACGTCGATCTGCCGGCTGTCGGAGACGTAGATCCGGCCCGCCGCGTCGATCACCGGGTAGTTCGGGTTGGCGAAGCGGTGGCCGTCCGCGCCGTCGGCGAACAGCGACACCTCGCCGGAAGCCAGCTCGAGGCGGAACACGCCGGGATGCTTGATGTCGCAGATGTACAGGTGCGAGGCGGACGCGTCGAACGCGATGCCGAGCACGAACCCGTGGGTGGTCGCGACCTGCTCGACGCTCTCGCCCGCCGGGTCGACGCGGAAGATCTGGCCGGCCTCCCCGCCGCACCAGACGCTGCCGTCGGGATGGACCGCCACGCACTCGGGGTGGTCGAGGCGCGGGCTGCTGAACAGGCCGTCGAAGAAGACGCGGGCGTCGGGCATTCAGACCTCCGGGAGTGCGGCGGGGTTGCGGGCGAGCAGGCCGCCGTCGACGCGGTGCTCGGCCCCGGTGATGAACGAGGAGCGCGGCCCGGCGAGGAACGCCACCACCTCGGCGACCTCCTCCGCCCGCGCGACGCGGCCCAGCGGGTGCGCCCGGCCCCACTCGGCGACCTGGTCGTCCTGGCTCGTGCCGCCGCGGAACAGGTCCGCGGCCCAGCGCAGCATCGGGGTGTCGACGGAGCCGGGGCACACGACGTTCGCGCGGATCCCGTCGGCGGCGTGGTCCAGCGCCATCGCCCGGGTGAGCCCGTTGATCGCGGACTTGCTCGCGGTGTAGGCCGCGACCCGGTCCTGCGACGCGAACGCCTGCACCGACGACACCGTGACGATCGTGCCGCCGCCGCGCCGCCGCAGCTCCGGGACGGCCGCCTTGCAGACCAGGAAGACGCCCTTGAGGTTGACGTCCAGGACCTCGTCCCACAGCTCCTCGGCGGTGTCCTCGACGGTCCCGTACCGCTGGATCCCGGCGCAGGTGACGACGGTGTCGAGCCCGCCGTGCGCGTCGACGGCGCGGCGGACGAGGGCGCGCATCTGCCCGGCGTCGGTGACGTCGGCGACGACGCCGGTCACGTCCAGGCCGGCGCCGCACAGCTCCGCCTCGGTGGCGCGGACGCCGTCCTCATCGATGCCGCAGAAGACGACCGCGGCGCCGTCCTCCGCGAGCCGCCGCACCACCGCCCGGCCGATGCCGAGCGACCCCCCGGTGACCACGGCGACCTTGCCGGCGAACTCCTTCATCGCGCTTCCTCCCCCTCGATCACGGCCGCGCGCAGCCACAGCGGCCTGGTCTCGCGCGGCCGCAGGGCGAGCGCCGACCCGTTGCGGACCGCCTCGGCGAGGCCCTCGGTCGGCCGTCCGGCGAACGGCTCCAGCCCCACCACGTACGCGCGGCCCCACCAGGGCGCCTCGCGGGACGCGCCGAGCTCCCGCCACAGCCACAGGTCCGGCAGGACGGCGGCGTCCCACCGGACCCGCAGGCCGAGGGCCGCGTCCGGGTCGATGATCTCGTAACGGCCGTCCCGGAACCCGAACAGGTAGTGGATGTCGCTCGGCGCGCCGCGCTCGGGGACGACCGCCAGCTCCGGGCCGGCGGCGGCCCCGTCCGGGAACCGGATCCGGTGGCCGGGACGCAGGAACGGGGCGCCGAACACGATGTGGTGGCCCCACATCACCTCCAGCGCGACGTCCGACTCGTTGGTCAGCTCCTCGTCGACGCGCAGCTCCGGCTCGCCGGACACGAGCCGGAACGTCTTCACCACGCGCAGCGGCACGCGCCGCGCCCGCACGGTGAGCCGCACCGCGACCTCGGACGGGTCGTCGGCCGCGATCTCGACGTCCCAGGGCAGCCCGGCGACCTCGCCGTGCTGCGCCAGCGCGGCGCCGCGGTAGGTGCTCGGCTCGCCGCCGTTGGGCAGCACCTCCTGCCAGCCGCCCTCGTAGTGGTCGAGGAAGGCCGCCACGTCGTCGCCCGCGCCGCCCGCCACGTCGCGCGGGTTGCGGATCCCGTCCGGCGCGAGCCAGACGAAGTCCATGTCGCGCGGCTTGTAGCAGAACTCGGCGACGTCACCGCCCTTGTCCGCGAGGACGGTGACGCGCAGCAGCTCGTTCTCCAGCACGACGGCGCGCATCCCGAACCAGGTGATCTCGTGCAGGCGCGCGCCCCAGTTGCGGGCCGGGCGGTGCCGTCGGTACGCCATCGGTCAGCCGAACTTCAGGTCGACGAAGCGGGGCCGGTAGATGGTGACGTCCTTGTAGTGGTCGGTGTTGACGAAGCTGTTGACGTTGTAGGAGACGACGAGGCTGCCGGGACGGCTCAGCTCAGGGTGGGCGTGGGCGTTGTAGGTGAAGACGTTCGGGTTGCCGTAGCTGCCGTTCGCGCCGGTCTCGGGCGTCGAGTAGACGGTGGTCTTGCCGGTGAACGGGCCCTGCGGCGAGCAGGAGAAGTACGCGACGATGTTCGTGTTGAACTTCTCGGTGGTGTCCTGGGTGATGAGCATGTAGGCGCGGCCCATGCGGGTGACGCTGTACTCGTTCGCGACACCGTCCATGATCCGCGCGGAGTCGGCCTCGTTCCGCGACCAGGTGCCGTCGCCCGCGTAGAACTCCCACGGCCCGGTGAGGTCGGCGCCGCGGACGCGGGCCAGGTGCATGTACTTGGTGTCGCCGAGGTCCTCGACGCCGTACACGTAGATCATGCCGTCCCGCCGCTCCAGCCAGGACGCCCAGGAGATCCCCTTGGACGACGGGATCGCGGTCACGCTGACGGGCTCGGACAGCCGGTCGGGCCGGAACTTCGCGACGACGTTGCGGAGCCAGCGCCAGTCCCAGATGCCGGGCCCGAACCGCTCGTACTCCTGGTAGGTGACCTGGACCTTGCCGCCCGCGGTGATCGCGTCGCCGGCCCAGTACCAGTGCTCGCCGTCGCGGGGCGGCATCACGGCCTTCGGCTGCTCGCGGGTGCCGCCGTGCACGGTGCTCAGCCGGTCGCCGGCCTTGACCACGAACGAGTTGTTGAGGAACGGGGTGGTCCCGCCCTCCTCGACGACCGGCGAGCGGCCGCCGTCGGCGTCGACCTTGCCGAGGAAGGTGTCGGAGAAGACGAACGCCACCTTCCCGCCGGGCAGGGTGGTGGAGAACGTGCCGTCCGCGCCGGTCCAGTCGTCGGTCCGGCGGTTGTCGTTCCCGTAGCGGGTGAACAGGGTGTTCAGGCCGGCGTCGGGCGCCGAGCCCTGGAAGGACGGGGTCGGGGTGCCGGCGCACGCCTGGGCGGCGGCCGCGGCGGCACGGGCGGGGGCGGTGAAGGTCGTCGTGGACAGGGCCAGGGTGAGAACGCCGGCGGCGAGGCCGCGCCAGGGGGATCTTCTGCGCACGGCCAGAAGTCTGGTCATCAGATGACTTGTTGTCTAGATGTATCGTGCTGCCCGTGAACGTTCCCCGGGTCGCCCTCATCGGCGAATGCATGATCGAACTGCGGCATCTGGCGCCGGACCGGCTCGCCCTCGGCTACGCCGGCGACGTCTTCAACACCGCCGCCTACCTGGCCCGCAGCGCCGCCCCCGGAACGGTGGACGTGCAGTTCGTCACGGTCACCGGCGACGATCCGTACAGCGCCGAGATGCGCGCGGCCTGGCACGCCCACGGCGTCGGCGACCGGTACGCGCGGGTGCGTCCCGGCGGCCGCGCCGGCCTCTACCTGATCCGCACCGACGAGCACGGCGAGCGGACGTTCCAGCACTACCGGAGCGAATCGCCCGCCCGCGACCTGTTCGGCCCGGACCAGCCCGCCGCGATCGACGACGCGATCGCCGGCCACGACCTGGTCTACCTGTCCGGGATCACCCTCTCGATCATGGCGGAGCCGGCCCGGGCCCGGCTGGCGGAGGTGCTGGCGGAGACCCGCCGGCGCGGCGGTCGCGTCGCCTACGACGGCAATCACCGGCCGAGCGGCTGGCCGTCCCCCGGCGCGGCGGCGCGGGCCGCCGAGGCGGTCCTGGCGCACACCTCGATCGCGCTGCCGTCCCTGGACGACGACCGTCTCGTGCACGGCGACGCGTCCGCCCGGGACTGCGTCGAGCGGCTCCGCGACGCGGGCGTGCCGGAGATCGTCGTCAAGCTCGGCGCCCAGGGCTGCGTGATCGCCGACCAGGCCTCCGTGGAGGCCGTTCCCGCCGTCCCGGACGTCCGCGTGGTGGACACCACGTCGGCGGGTGACGCATTCAACGGCGCCTATCTGGCGGCCCGGCTGGCCGGCGCGGACCGGCGCGCCGCCGCCGGGGCGGGCGCCCGGCTGGCCGCCGAGGTGATCGGCCGTCCAGGCGCGCTCCTGCCGCCGCTTCCGGCCCGCCGCGTCCCGGCCGCGACGCCCCCGCCCCGCGCCGCCGGCGAGCCCCCCAGGGACCAAGTCATTTAGTCAATACTCGGACAACCGGTCGAAACCTGTGCGCGCCGAAGTCTCGCAGTGGGCTCCGCAGGCGGTAGTTTCGGAAGCAGCGGGACCATCCTGCGAGGGAGTGACGTGACCGAGGAAACCGCTGCCATGCCTGCCAGTACACAGTTGTCCGTGCGCGACGTGGTGACAGTGAAGCTGCCCGCCGCGAGCGCCTACCTGTCGGTGCTCAGAACCGCGACCGCGGGGCTGGCCGCCAGGCTGGACTTCACGCTGGACGAGATAGAGGACCTGCGCATCGCGGTCGACGAGGCGTGCGCGATGCTGCTCTCCCAGGCCGTCCCCGGGACGGACCTGTCGTGCGAGTTCGAGCTGACCGGGGAGGCGATGCGCATCTCGGTGTCGGTGATCACCGTGGACGGCCAGGAGCCCAACCGCGACACCTTCGCGTGGACGGTGCTGTCGTCGCTGGCCGGCGAGGTCGACGCGCAGATCGGCTCCGACGACCGGGTGACCGTGACGCTGCAGAAGCGGCGCGGTACGGCGGGGGCCCCGTGACAGAGAAGACGACCATCGCCGGCGCGAGCAACGAGCGGTCCGAGAGCGGCGTACCGGACCGCGCGCGGGCCCGCGCGCTGTTCGAGCGCCTCGCCGAGCTGCCCGAGGGCGACCCGGAGCGGCAGCGCATCCGCGACCAGCTCGTCGAGCTGCACCTGCCCCTGGTGGAGTACCTGGCCCGCCGCTTCCGCAACCGCGGCGAGTGGCTGGACGACCTGATCCAGGTCGCCACCATCGGGCTGATCAAGTCGATCGACCGGTTCGACCTGGAGCGCGGCGTCGAGTTCTCCACCTACGCCACGCCCACGATCGTCGGGGAGATCAAGCGGCACTTCCGCGACAAGGGCTGGGCGGTGCGGGTGCCGCGCCGGCTCCAGGAGCTGAAGCTGTCGCTGACCAAGGCGATCAGCGACCTCGCGCAGCGCGAGGGCCGGGCGCCGACGGTCAGCGAGCTGGCCGCGCACCTGCAGATGAGCGAGGAGGAGGTGCTGGAGGGCCTGGAGTCGGCGAACGCCTACTCCACGGTGTCCCTCGACGCGCCCGACTCCGGCGACGAGGACGCGCCCGCCGTGGCGGACTCGCTCGGCATGATCGACGAGTCGCTGGAGGGCGTGGAGTACCGCGAGTCGCTCAAGCCGCTGCTGGAGAAGCTGCCCGCCCGGGAGAAGAAGATCCTCCTGCTGCGGTTCTTCGGGAACATGACGCAGTCGCAGATCGCGGCGGAGCTCGGCATCTCCCAGATGCACGTGTCGCGGCTGCTGGCCCGCACGCTCGCGCAGCTGCGCGAGGGCCTCACCGCCGACGAGTGACGCAGAACGCCGAGGGGCCCCGGGGACGTGTCTCCCCTGGGGCCCCTCGGCATTCCCGGCTTTTCTGGCGCTCCCGGCTTGCGGCCGGTGGCCGGTCAGTTCTTCGCGGACGTCCCCTTGGCGGGCGCGTCCTTGGCCGGCTGCTCCTTCAGGCGATCCATGAGCTTCTGCCCGAGGGACCGGTCGTCCTTGGCGCGCGGCTCCGCGGCGCGCGGCGCGGGCTTCGCGCCGCCGGACGCGGCGCCGGACGGGGCGTCCTCCTCCTCGTCCTCGTCGTGGTCGTGGACGAGCCAGGCGGTGCTCGCCGGGCTCAGCACCGCGACCAGCGCCAGCACGGCGACGACGCCCATCGGCACGGCGATCGCGGGCCGGTCGCTCTGCCACAGCGACCAGGCGACGGGCAGCGCGAACAGCTGGGTCAGGACCGTCGGGGCGCGGCTGCCCTGGGCGCCGCGCAGCAGGCCGCGGGCGCAGGCGAGCATGCCGAGGCCGCCGGCGAGGGCGAGCACGGTGACGCCGATCGCGCTCACCGGGTCGACGGCGGCGCCCGAGGCGGTCTCCACGCCGGTGTAGACGCCGAACGCGACGGCGCCGAGGCCCTCCGCGCCCTCCAGGGCGGCGGCGGCCCGCACGGTGATGGGACGATCGGTCACAACGAAACCCTACTCGCCCGCCGCCGCGGCCGATGCGTGGGGAAACGCACGGGAAACGCTCGATACGCTGGCGCCGTGCGCGCCATGCTCATCGCCAACCCCAAGGCGACCTCGACCTCCCGGCGGGCCCGCGACCTCCTCGTCCGGGCCTTCACCGGCGATCTCGACCTCGAGATCGCCGAGACCGCCCACCGCGGGCACGCGACCGAGCTCGCCCGCCGGGCCGCCGACGAGGGCTACGACGCGGTGATCGCGCTGGGCGGCGACGGCACCGTCAACGAGACGGTGAACGGACTGCTCGCGAACGGCCCGTCGCCGGACCTGCCCGCGCTGGCGGTGCTGCCGTCGGGGAGCGCGAACGTGTTCGCCCGCGCGCTCGGGCTGCCGAACGACCCGGCCGGCGCGACCCGGGCGGTGCTGGAGGCGCTGCGCGCCGGGCGGTACCGGACGGTCGGGCTCGGCACGGCGTGCCTGCCGGACGGGGTGGAGCGCTATTTCACCTTCAACGCGGGCGTGGGGCTGGACGCGGAGGTCGTCCGGGAGGTGGAACGCCGCCGCGGCGCGGGCGCGAAGGCCGATCCGTCACTCTACGTGCGGGCCGCGATCCGCCATTTCTTCGCGGGCACGGATCGGCGCCATCCGGCCTTGACGCTGGAAGTGCCGGGGCGCCCGCCGAAAGCGGGCCTGTTCCTCGCGTTCGTCTCCAATACCGCGCCGTGGACTTTCATGGGACGGCTGCCGGTGAATCCCAGTCCGAGGTCGAACTTCGCGCGCGGGCTGGACGTGTTCGGGATGCGCACGCTGGCCGCCGGCCCGGTCCTGGGCGCGCTCGCGCAGATGATGCTGGTGCGGACCCGTCCGGTGCAGGGGCGCGACGTGGTGAACGTGCACGACGCGACGGAGGTCACGCTGCGCGCGGACCGTCCGGTCGCATTCCAGCTGGACGGCGACTACCTGGGTGAACAGCGCAGTGTGACGTTCCGCTCGGTGCCGAAAGCGGTCCGCATCCTCATCTGAGACCGCCGTCACGCCATGCTGAGAGCCAAGTAACACGCCCGACCCACAGGTGTGACACATGCGACACCCATACTTTGAGAATCCTTTCTCAAAGGTCTTGCGTCTGCCCGCGCCCGGCTGACACGCTCAAAGTGCGCCAGCCGACAGGGGCCCCAACGTCGTCCGCCTCCTGATCGCAGCGCCGCGGAACAATCACCCTCGGATCGCCGGCCACCGCCGCTCCGGGCGTTCGCGACATGTGAAACCGTTCACAAACGTGGAGTGTCTCACACCACCTGACGAAGGAGTGGACCGCATGGACTGGCGCCACCGCGCTGCCTGCCGTGACGTGGACCCCGAGCTGTTCTTCCCGATCGGCAACACCGGGCCCGCGATCCTGCAGATCGAAGAGGCCAAGCAGGTATGCCGGCGCTGCGACGTCACCGACGCCTGCCTGCGCTGGGCGCTGGAGTCCGGCCAGGACTCGGGCGTCTGGGGCGGGATGGGCGAGGACGAGCGCCGCGCCCTCAAGCGCCGCGCCTCCCGTGCCCGCGCCCGCGCGAACGCCGGTCTCTGAGCGTCCACCCGACGAGCGGCGCCGCCTCCGAACCCCCAGGGCCGGAAACCCCGGCGCCGCCGCACCGCACCTCGACGTGCCCGCAGCCTGACCCCAGGCGGCGGGCACTCGGCGTCTCCGGGGCCGGTTCCCGGCGCTGTTTCCCGCGCTGTTCCCAGCGGCCGGTTCCCAGCGGCCGGTTCCCAGCGGCCGGTTCCCAGCGGCCGGTTCCTAGGGTTGGGCCGAGCGGGGCCCGTGGAGCCGGTTGCTGTGGTCGATCGGGACGTCCACGATGACCTCGGTGCCGCCGCCCGGACGGTCGCGAAAGTCGAGGCTGCCGCCCAGCTCCCCGACGATCAGCGTGCGGACGATCTGCAGGCCGAGGCTGTTGCTGCTCTCCACGTCGAAGTCCGGGGGCAGGCCCACCCCGTCGTCGGAGACGATCGTGACGAGCCGCGGCCCGGCGGCGGGCCCGCGGCCGGCGGGCGCCTCCTTCGCGACGCGCGGGTCGTGCGCGTCGGACCCGGGCCACTCCCCCCACACCGGCACGCCCGCCGGTTCGCGCGGCGGGTCGCCCTCGCCGTAGCGGTGCGCGACGACCTCCAGCGTGCCGAACCGGTTGGCGAGGCCGTGCTCCAGCGCGTTCTGCAGCAGCTCGGTGAGCGCCATCGCCAGCGGCGTCGCGACCTCCGCGGGCAGCACCCCGAAGCTGCCGGTCCGCTTCGGCGCGACCTTGGTCTCCGGCGTGGACACCTCCCCCGCCATCATGATCACCCGGTCCGCGATGTCGTCGAAGTCGATCAGCTCGTCCGGGGTGTGCGACAGGGTCTCGTGCACGATCGCGATCGACCCGACGCGGCGGACCGCCTCGTCCAGCGCCGCCCGCCCCTCCGGGATCCGCAGCCGGCGCGCCTGCAGCCGCAGCAGCGCCGCGACGGTCTGCAGGTTGTTCTTCACCCGGTGGTGGATCTCCCGGATGGTGGCGTCCTTGGTCATCAGCTCCCGGTCGCGCCAGCGCAGCTCGGTGACGTCCCGGCACAGCACGATCGCGCCGATCCGGGTGCCGCCGACGACCAGCGGGATCGTGCGCAGCTGCATGACCGAGCCGTTCGCCTCGACCTCCACCTCGCGCGGCGCGCGGCCGCTGAGCACGACGCTGAGCGCCTCCTCCAGCGGCTCGCCGGTGTCGCACAGGTCGGCGGTGACCTTGCCGAGCGACTCGCCGACCAGGTCGGCGGGGAAGCCGAGGCGCCGGTAGGCGGACTGGGCGTTCGGGCTGGCGTAGGTGACGCCGCCGCCGCGGTCGAGCCGCATCAGCCCGTCGCCGACGCGCGGCGAGCGGACCATGTTCGGCTCCTCGCCCGGCACCGGGAACCGCCCCTCGGAGATCATCTTCGCGAGGTCGCTGGCGCTCTGCAGGTAGGTCAGCTCCAGCCGGGACGGGGTCCGCGCCGAGCTGAGGTTCGTGCTGCGCTGGATCACCCCGAGGATCTTGGCGCCGCGGCGCACCGGGATCGACTCCTCCCGGACCGGGATGCCGCTGCCCCACTCCGGGTCGCCCTCCCGGACGATCCGCCGCTCCCGCCACGCCACGTCGATCAGCCCGCGCCGGCCCGTCCGGACGACCTTGCCGACGAGGTCCTCGGGGTAGGCGGTCGGGCCGGTCGTCGGCCGCATCTGCGCGATCGCGACCCAGCCCTGCACGGCGGCGCCGGTGTCGATCGTGCCGCCGCCGCGCCGCCCGCCGCGGGCGCCCGGCCCGTCGGCGGGGACCGCCGCGCCGGACCGCAGCGGCACCCACAGCAGCAGGTCGGCGAACGACAGGTCGGCGAGGAGCTGCCAGTCCGACACCAGCGCGTGCAGCCACTCCACATCGGTCTCGGTGAGGTCGGTGTGGTCGCGGACCAGATCGGTCAAGGTAGGCACACGACCATCATCGCCCATCCGATTCGGTGCCCCGGCGCCGTCCCCGCCGCCCGCCACCTGGCAGGATTCGGGCATGACCGACGACCCCCTCGCCCGGCTCCGGGACGCCGCCGCCCGGCGCGCGGAGGCGGGCCTGCGGCGCACGCTGCGCCCCCGCGGCGCCGACCACGACGGCCTGGCCGACCTCGCGTCCAACGACTACCTCGGCCTGTCCCGCGACCCGCGGCTGGTCGAGGGCGCGGTCGCCGCCGCGCGCGAGTGGGGCACCGGGTCGTCCGGGTCCCGGCTGGTCACCGGCACGACCGGGCTGCACGCCGAGCTGGACCGGCGGCTCGCCGCGTTCACCGGAAGCGCCGCCGGGCTGGTGTTCTCCTCCGGCTTCCTGGCCAACCTCGGCGCCGTCACCGCGCTGTCCGGGCCCGGCGCGCTCGTGGTGTCCGACCAGGTCAACCATGCCTCGATCGTGGACGCGTGCCGGCTGTCGCGGGCCCGCGTCGCGATCGTCCCGCACCGGGACGCCGGCGCCGTCGAGCAGGCCCTCGCCAGACGTGACGAAGACCACGCGATCGTCGTCACCGACGCCGTGTTCTCCGTGGACGGCGATCTCGCGCCGCTGGCGGAGCTGCACCGGATCGTCCGGGCGCACGGCGCGCTGCTGGTGATCGACGAGGCGCACGCGCTCGGCGTCGTCGGCGACGGCGGGCGCGGCGCCGCGCACGCCGCCGGGCTGGCCGGCGAGCCCGACGTGATCCTCACCCTCACCCTGTCGAAGTCGCTCGCCTCGCAGGGCGGCGCCGTCCTCGGCGCCCCCGAGGTCATCCAGGCGCTGGTGGACACCGGCCGCTCGTTCATCTTCGACACCGGCCTGAACCCGCCCGCCGCCGGGGCCGCGCTCGCCGCGCTCGACGTCCTGGAGGCCGACCCGGGCCTGCCGGGCCGGGCCCGTGCCACGGCCCGCGCGATGGCAAACCTCGCGGCCGGTTCCGGACTGGAGACCGCCGATCCGGCCGCCGCCGTCGTCCCCGTCTTCCTCGGCGAACCGGACGACGCGGTCCGCGCCGCCGGGATCTGCGCTGAGCACGGGCTGCGCGTCGGCTGCTTCCGGCCGCCGTCCGTGCCGAAGGGCCGGGCGTGCCTGCGGCTCACCGCGCGCGCCACGGTCGACGAGTCGGACCTCACAAGGCTGCGGGCGGCCCTGGCGGAGATCGCGCGCTCTACCGGCCGTAGTCTTCACGCATAACATCGGGGGAAACCGATGATGAACGTGAGGAGATGCCGTGACGGAGGTCAGGGGCGGGCCCCGGCACGGGGACGGATTCGAGCGCGGATTCGATCGGGCGGCGCTCGGCGACCTGGGTAAGCACCACACCAACCAGGCGCCGCGCATCCCGAAGTACTACAAGCTCAAAGAACTCCTCGTCGAGCTCATCCAGTCGCTGCCGCCGGGCAGCCCGCTGCCGCCCGAGCGCGCGCTGGCGGAGAAGTACGAGACGTCCCGGACGACCGTCCGGCAGGCCCTCGCCGAGCTCGTCGTCGAGGGGCGCCTGCAGCGCATCCAGGGCAAGGGCACGTTCGTCGCGAAGCCGAAGGTGTCGCAGGAGCTCCAGCTCGTCTCCTACACCGAGGACATGCGGCACCACGGGCTGCGCCCCGAGACCCGCATCCTGGACGCCGGGTACGTCAGCGCCGACGAGCGCCTCGCCGCCCTGCTGTGCATCCGCCCGGGCGGGCGGGTGCTGCGCGTCCACCGGCTCCGGCTCGCCGACGGGGAGCCGATGTCGGTCGACACCTCCCACCTGCCGGCCCGCCGCTTCCCCGGCCTGCGCCGGGAGCTGCCCCGGCACCGCTCCCTGTACGAGACCCTCGCGACCGCCTACGACGTCCACCTGACGGAGGCGGAGGAGACGATCGAGACGGTCCTCGCCACCCCGCACGACGCGCAGCTCCTCGGCGTCGACGTCGGCCTGCCGATGCTGCTGCTGTCCCGGCACGCCTTCGACACGACCGGCCAGCCCGTCGAGTGGGCGCAGTCGCTGTACCGCGGCGACCGGTACAAGTTCATCACCCGGCTGCGCCGCGACTCCTGATCCTTTACTCCGCCTCGGGGGCGTGGGCCTCGCGGAAGGCGGCGGGGTCGAAGCTGCCGCCGAACGCCGGGGCCAGGCCGCGGTGCGCGGCGAGGAGGAACTCGGCGGGGTCGAGGGCGGACGCCCCGGCGGGCAGCGCGCCCGACAGCGGCCGCGCCGCGATGGTCTCCAGGTCCCGGATGTTGCTGCGCATCGCCAGGTCGGGGTCGTCCGGCCAGGCGCCGATGACCACGCCGGCGAGCTGCACGCCGCGGTGCGCCATCGCCTCCAGTGTCAGCGCCGTGTGGTTGAGCGTGCCGAGGTCGGGGCGGGTCGCCACGACGACCGCGGCGCCGAGCCAGCGCGCCAGGTCGGCGATGGTGGTGCCCTCCTCGTCGTAGCGGACGAGCAGCCCGCCCGCGCCCTCCACCAGCACGAGCCGGCGGGTCGCGGCGAGCTCCTGGACGTGCTTGGCGACGTCCGGCAGCCGGACCGGCGGGACGCCCGCGCGGCGGGCCGCGGCGGCGGGCGACAGCGGGTCGGGGAAGCGCGCGGACTCGTGCACGTCCTCGACGCCGGCGAGCCGCCGCACCTCGTCGAGGTCGCCGGGCTCGCCGCCGCCCATCCCGGTCTGCCCGGGCTTGACCACGGCGACGGACGCGCCGCGCGCGGCGGCGACGGCGGCCAGCGCCGCGGTGACGATCGTCTTGCCGACGCCCGTGCATGTCCCGGTCACTACGAGCACACTCACGCCCGGCACATTAGCGCGCGGGACGGGCCCGGTCGGCCGCTGATTCCCACAGTCTTCCGGCGCCGGATTTGTATCCGGGGGAACCCGGGGGCGGGGCGGCGCGTCCAAGGCGCATGGCCGGTTCGCACACACGCACCAGCTCGATCGTCGCGCTCGCGTGCGCGGGCGCGCTGGCGGCCTGCGGCGGGGCCTCGGGCGTGGAGAAGCCGCCGCACTCGCTGCCGCCCGCCGGGACCGCCACGAAGCCGGCGAAGGAGTCCCCGCGCGGCGAGCACCTCGTCCTGCGGATGCGCAAGACCGGCGGCATCGCCGGCCTCGGCGGCCCGGGCGGCCTGCCTGACTTCTCGCTGTACTCGACGGGCCGCGCGCTCGTCGCGTCCCAGGCGAAGGTCACCGAGTACCGGCTCACGCCCGCGGCGCGGGACCGCCTGCTGGGCGAGGCGCGCGCCGCCGGCCTCGGCCGCTCGCACACCGTCCCCGCCGGGCAGGTCTCGGACGCGATCGTGCTGGAGTTCACCATGGACGGCGCGCACAGCGAGATCGCCGAGCCGGGCGTCCGGCCGGACCCGGCGACGGCGTTCCAGGCGCGGCTCGATCCCGCCCGGTGGCCGAAGACCGACCTCGCGTCCGGCCCCCGGCCGTACAAGCCGTCCAAGGTGGCCGTGCTCGCGTCGCAGGGCGCGGTGGCCGACGGCCCGGTCCGCACCTGGCCGCTGGCGCCGCTCGGCAAGGGCACGCAGGTCGGGGCCGCCGTGTGCACGGTCGCCGCGTCCGGCAAGGTCCCCGCGACGAGCCCGAATACCGCATGGCGCAGCGCCGGCAAGACCTACACCGTCCGCCTGCGCCCCCTCCTCCCGGACGAGCAGACCTGCACGGCCCTCCGTTGAGCCGTCGCGTGTCGCCCTGACTCAACGGGTCAGGTCGGCGGCTACCTCGCGGGTGATGGCCTGCAGGTCGGGGGGCAGTTGGCCGAGGCGGGCGTCCAGGTCGTCGGCGAAGCTCAGCCGCTCCAGCTCGGGCGGCGGGACGGCTTCCGGCATCCACGCGGAGTGGATGAGGAACGGGACGGTGGTGCCGGGTGGCGGCGCCAGCACGGCGAGCGGGCCGCGCCCCACGTCGGCGGCGTCGAACAGCTCGATCCGGAAGCGGTCGTCGTTGTGGACGGCGACGACGAGGTAGCCGTCGTGGCCGCCCGGGTCGGCGCCCGCGTACCGGCTACCGCCGCGCCCGCGCGGGACGAAGCACGGCGACGTCGGGTAGTCGTCCAGCGCGAACGTCCACTCGGCGAGCGCCTTGAGGTCGTCGCGGTCGTGGGTGACCAGGACGGCGGGGGTCTCCTCCGGCGGGAACAGGTCGGCGTCGATGCGGCCGGTGTAGTTGCGCAGCGCCCGCTGGTTGATCGCCTCGGGGTGGAAGCCCAGGTAGACGAGATGGTGCCGGGTCGGGGCGGTCTGTCCCTCGATGCTCCAGTCGACGGCCGACAGTTCGGCCTGCCACCAGCGCGCCGGGTCGCTCGCGCGGGCCCGCTCGCTCACCTTCCCGGTCTCGGGGTCGAACACCAGGACGGTGGTGAGCGCGGGCGTCATGCCGTGGCAGTACATGCCGCGCAGGGCCGGGTCGACGGGCCGGCCGAACGCGTCGAGGTCGTCCTCGCGCAGGTACATGCCGATGTCGACGCCGGGCGTGTGCTCCATGACGACCTGCACGCCGCCGGAGTCGTCGTACCTGGCGTAGAAGTGGTTGACCTCGGGCGCGATCCGGAACTCCTTGCAGGCCACGGTGCCACCGCCGGGGCGCAGGTCGTCCTTGCGGATCAGCAGGACGGGCCCGTCGGGGTTGTTGGCGACGGTCCGCTCCGCGCCGAACACCTCGCCGGTGTCGATCTTGTAGGCGGTGTCGGCGAGCACGAGCCAGTCGCGGGTCTGCGTGATCGTGTGCGTGGCCTGCGGCAGGACGGCGTCCGCCACCTCCCAGCGCTCGACCCGGCTCCCCTCCCCCGCGTACCGGATCACCGAGACGGTGCCGGTCATGACGTCGCGGCTGACCGTCCACAGGCAGCCGCGCTCGGGGTCGATCACCGGATGCGCGGACGTGGAGACCAGCGGCAGCACGGCCTGGTCGATCGCGGGCCTCCAGTCGTCGCGGTGGCCGACCTCGGCGACGAACCCGAGCGTGACCGGGTCGACCTCGACGGGCCGCCCGGCGTCCCAGGTGGCGAACAGCCGGTCGCCCCACGGCAGCGGCGCGGTGTTGGCGGCGTTCACGAACCCCCACGGCGAGCTCGTCCCGACGGGCCCGGCGGTGAACAGGTCGGGGCGCCGGCGGCGGAGCCGGACGGACGGGGTGTCGATCACCCGGGCGCGCCAGCGGAACCGGCCGCCGGCGTCCGGCCGGAGCGGCAGCCGCGCGATGATCCCGTCGCCGAAGAACGCGTGCACGGGGTGGGTGCGCTGGTCGGAGGTGCTGACGACGAAGTGGCCGCGGACGTCGCCGGGCCACGCGCCGGCGACGACCTCGAACGCGAGGTCGTCGATGTCCTGCGTGCCGAGGATCGAGCGGGGGACCGGCATGGCGCCTCCTGGGGGTGCGGCGGGCCGTCGACACCCGCCAATCAACACGGCCCGGCCGCTAGTAGTCAAGCCTCTAACGACTAGGGCACCCGGCGGGCGGCCGCTCCTTCCGGATGCGGATAGCCTGATATGTCACGACCTTTCGGTCGGGATGATCCCGGCACCGACGCTCCCCGCCTGGAGAAAGCACCCGATGCAGCCCGTCACCGTCCGCGACGCGCACCCCCACGAGTACGACCTGATCGGCGAGCTGACCGTCGAGGTGTACGTGCACGGCGGGCTGGTCTCGCCCGAGTCCTCCTACGTCGGGAAGCTCCGCGACGCCGCCGACCGGGCCGCCAAGTCGCAGCTGCTCGTCGCCGAGGTCGGCGGGGAGGTCGCGGGCGCCGTCGCCTACTGCCCGCCCGGCAGCCCGTACGCCGAGCTGGCGGGCCCGGACGAGGCCGAGTTCCGCATGCTCGCCGTCCTGGCGAAGGCCCGCCGGTCCGGCGCGGGACGCGCCCTGGTCGGCGAGTGCGCGGCGCGCGCCCGCGCCGCCGGCCTGACCGGGCTGCGGCTGTCGACGCAGGCGAACATGGAGGCCGCGCACCGCATGTACGAGCGGCTCGGCTTCGTCCGCACCCCGGACCGGGACTGGTCCCCCGTGCCCGGCCTCCGCCTGCTCACCTACGCGCTGACGTTCTAGCCGCCCATGCTGGAGGCCCCGACCTCCTAGACGGCCGGGGACGTCCAGAGGCGCGGGCCGGAGCGGGCGTCCAGCCGGCGAAGGAACGACAGGATGCCCGCGGTGCCGGTGCCCCAGGTGAACGCCTGGGTGTCGAGGTCGTTGCCGGGGAAGACCGGCCGCCGGGGGTCGCCGCCGCTGCGCACGAGCATCAGCTCCACGATCTCCTCCGCTCCCCGCCAGTACGCGTCGTCGCCCGTCGCCAGGGCGACGTCGATGAGCGCCTCCCCCATGCCCGCGAGGCCGCAGCACTGGGACGACACCCACGCGCGCGGCGCGATCGCCAGGCAGGCGCGGGCGCCCCGTTCGGCGAGGTCGAGGTAGTGCGCGTCGTCATAGGCGCGGGCGGCGCGGAGCATCGCGCCGACGACGCCGGACATGCCCTGGCACCACGACGCTCCCATCGGGCGCGCGGCCGGTCCCTCCAGTTCGCCGATCAGCGCCTCCGTCCGCTCGGCGAGGGCGGCGAACGCGTCGCGGGCGGCGGTGCCGGCGGCGGCGTCGCCGGTGGCGCGGTGGAAGGCCAGCAGGAAGTCGGCCACGCCCGCGTCACCGTGCGCGAACGCGGTGTCGACGGCGACGCCGGACCCGGGCTGCTCGACCGACACCGCCGCGTCCGGCGCGGCGACGTCGCCGGCCAGCAGCCGCCGCGCGCACTCCGCGGCCGCCGCCGCGTTCGCCGGATCGGGGGCGAGGGCGTCGAGGATCAGGTGGCCGGTGCCGATGCCGGCGACGCCGTGCGCCTGGTCCGCGCGCTCGCCGCCGGACGCGCGGACGGGCCGGGGCATCGCGACCCCGGCGGCGGCCAGGAAGATCGCCGTGCCGGTGAGGCCGAAGTAGAGCGAGGCGGGCAGGGTCGCGGCGGGCAGGTTCGCGGCCGTCCAGCGGGCGAGGTCGGTACCCGCGGCCTTGCCCTCGGGATGCTGGAGCAGCTCCATCCCGACGCCCGCCGAACCGGCGTAGACGTTGGTGACGGGCGGGCTCGTCCGGCGGTCCTCCGGCTCGTCCATGAGCCGCTCGGCGAACCGGACGCACTCGCGGACGGTGTGCGCGCGGACCGACGACAGCAGGTCGCCGGTCAGGCGCGGGACGGGCACCGGGGCGGCGGGCCTCGCGGTCGCGTGCCGCCCGGCGCGGATCTCGGCGGCGGCGCGCCTCCGGACGTCCGGGTCGAGGCTGAGCAGCCGCGGCACGAGCGCGACCGGGCCGCCTCCCGGGGACATCCGCGCCAGGCACTGCAGCGTCCGCTCGACGCCGCGTTCCGGGTCGGGGTCGATGATGACCGGGTTCATGCCGGTGGCCGCGAAGAACAGCGTCGCGCCGAGCGAGAACAGGTCGTCCGCCGGCTCGGACGGGCGGCCGGTGCGCTGGTCGGGAACGCTGAAGCCGCGGCTCCAGCCCGGCATCTGCAGGTCGCCGTGGCGGCTGGTGCCGAAGTCGACGATCGTGCAGCCGCCGCCCTCGCCGAGCACCACGTTCTTGGGCGACAGGTCGCGGACGACCACGCCGCGCGCGTGCACCGCGTCGAGGACCCCGAGCAGCCGGGACGCCAGGCCCGCGAGCTCGGGGCCGGTGAGCGCGCCGTGCTCGGCCACGTGCCGGTTGAGGTCGGTGGCGCCGGCGTCGCTCATGACGAGGAACTCGTCCTCGCCGTGCCGGAAGTGGTCGAGCGCCTCCGGGACGCCGTCGACCCCGGCGAGGACGGTCAGGACGCGCAGCTCGTTGCGCAGGTACATCCGCAGGTCGTAGCCGTCGGGGTGCTCCCCGACGTAGGCGCGGGCCTCCTTGACGACGACGGGCCGCCCGCCCGCGTCCTCGGCCCGGTACACGTTGCCGCGCGGGCCGCGCATCACCCCGGTGGTCACCCGGTAGCGGCCCCCGATCGTCCGGACGCGCGGCGCCCGAGCGCCCGGGGCCGAGGGCGGGGCGGAGGCACCAGCCGGGGCGGAGGCACCGGCCGGGGTGGAGGCGCCGGCCGGGGTGGGCGGGCGGAACGGGTCGGCGGCCCACGGCGGGCAGGCGAACTCGACGCCCGCCGCGCCCGGCTCGGCCTCGCCGTCCGGGCCGACGACGACCAGCTCGAAGTCGCCGTTCTCATCCACCTTGTACTGCGGGGCGAACGGCGCGTAGCGGTAGTAGACGGGCGCGTCGGGGCGGACGCGGCGGTCGCTGACCACGCGCGGCCCGGCCATGCCGGCGAGGGCGGTCGCGAGCGCGTGCCCCAGCCGGACGACCGCGTCCTGCGGCGGGTAGACGGTGACGGCCTTGCCGACGGAGGCCGCGTCGAGGTCGCCGGAGTTGAGCTCGCGCAGCATCTCCGCGGACCGCGCCGCCTTGAAATCGCACGGGGCCGCCAGCAGCAGCGGCAGGATGCGGTCGAGCGTCTCGGCGAACGTGCCGGGCCGGGCGGAGACATGCAGTTTCCAGCCCTGCCGGGGCGCGTCGAAGCCGGGATCGCGGACGCTGATCCAGGTGTCGTCGGACCGGATTTCCCTGCCGCGCTCGCGGGCGATTGTGGAAATGCGCTGAAATATCGATGGCTCCATTGTCGCCCTTCGATCGCGGTGCGGGCCCGGCAATGCGAGGACGCACCGGAAGAGGCCACCGGTGGGAGCCAATGGCCTTTCCGCGTGCGTCGGGTGAGGGTCAGACGATGGAGGGGCAGCACGGGTAGCTGCTGCACACCGTGCGCTTGCAGGTGTTCACGCAGGCCTGCGGGCCGTGCAGCAGTTCCAGCAGCTCCATCTCGAAGTCCACGTCGAGGTCTTCCGGGTCGAGGACGCCGGCGTCGCGGGGCTCCAGGGCGAGCACGGACATGGGGGCTCCTTCCTTGGCCGCCGTTCGGGCGGCCGTTCGGGATCTGAGCCTGGGGGCCGGCATCGGGTGGCGCCGGGCTCCCCCAGATCAAACGGACGCATTATGAGCAGATGATCAGCGGGCTGTCCAGACAGTGATTTGTCACCGGTGCGGCAGCGCCGAACACGGCCGTGGAACGAGGCATTTACAGCCGACATTCGATGATCTAGGTTGGCCCTGTGTTCCGACGTTCCCCGGCCCTCGCCGACGACAGGTCGGGGCTCGAAATCACCTATTGGGAAAGCCGCGACGAGGAACTGCTGAAAGCCGGTCTGCCGGCGATGCTGCGGCGGTTTCCGGCGCTGGTCGCGGCGGCGGTCCGGCTGGCGTGGGAGGCGAGCCGGCGCGACACGGCGGTCGCGCTCGGCGGCAACCTCGCGGCCGGGGTGTTCACCGCGTTCGGGCTGCTGGCCACCTCCGACGTCCTCGCGTCGCTGTTCGCGGCCGGGCCGACGCCCGGGCGGGTCCGCGCGGCGCTGCCCGCGCTGGCGCTGGTCGGCGCGGCGGCGGGGCTGCGCGGCGCGCTGCTCGCCGCCGCCGGCTGGGCGCAGGCCCGGCTGAAGCCGCAGGTCGAGCGGCGGGCGGAGACGCGGCTGTTCGAGCTGACCACGCGGGTGGAACTGACCGCGTTCGACGACCACGAGTTCCACAACGCGATGCGCCGGGCCCGCGACAACGGCGTGCCCGACACCGCCACCGTCGTCGAGACGACGGTGAGCGTGCTGACCGGCGCGGTGGGGCTGGCCGCGCCCGCCGTCGCGCTCGGCCTGCTGCACCCGGCGCTGATGCCGCTGCTGCTCGTCACGGCCCTGCCCGCGGGCTGGGCGGCGCTGCGCACGGCGCGGCTGCGGTACGCGGCGTTCTACCGGCTGTCGGCGGCGCGGCGGCGCAAGTTCATGCTGTCGGACCTGATGGCCGAGCGGCAGCCCGCCGCCGAGGTCCGCGCGTTCACGCTGCGCGGCTTCCTGCTCGGCGAGTACGACCGGGTCGCCGACCTCGAGCAGCGCGTCCAGCTGGACGTCGCGCGCCGCCAGACCGGCGCGAAGGCGGCCGGCGACCTGCTCACCGGCGCCGCCACCGTCGCCGTCTACGGCGCGCTCGGCGGCCTGCTCGCCGGCGGCGTCGTCCCGCTGTCGGTCGCGGGCGCGGCCGTGCTGGCGATCCGGGCCGGGCAGTCGTCGCTCGCGGCGTGCGTGCTGAGCCTGAACAAGCTGTACGAGGCGGGCCTGTACTTCGGCGACTACCTGAACTTCCGCGCGCTCGCCGCCGAGCGGCTGCCGCCGGCGGGCGGCGCCGCCCCGCCCGCCGAAGACTTCCACCGCGTCACCGCCGACCGGGTGTCGTTCCGGTACCCGGGCGCGAGCACGCCGGCGCTCACCGACGTCAGCGTCACCGTGCGGCGCGGCGAGGTGATCGCGCTGGTCGGCGAGAACGGCTCGGGCAAGACGACGCTGGCCAAGCTGCTCGCCGGGCTGTACCGGCCGGACTCCGGGACCGTCCGCTGGGACGACGCCGACCTCGCCGCCCTGGACGGCGACGCGCTCCGCCGCCGGATCGCCGTGATCGCCCAGGACCACACGCGCTGGCCGCTCACCGTCCGGGAGAACATCGTCATGGGCCGCCCGCTCGACGAGGACCGGCTCGTCACCGCCGCCGCGGCGGCGGGCGCGGACCGGGTCGTCGGCGAGCTGCCGGACGGGTACGACGCGCTGCTGGACCGGCGCTTCCGGGGCGGCCACGACCTGTCGGGCGGGCAGTGGCAGCGGATCGCCGCCGCGCGCGGCTTCTACCGCGACGCCGCGCTGGTCATCTTCGACGAGCCGACCTCCGCGCTCGACGCCCGCGCCGAGCACGCCCTGTTCGACCGCATCCGGCGGCACGCGGACGGCCGGACCGTGGTGCTCATCACCCACCGGCTGGCGAGCGTCCGGTTCGCCGACCGCATCTACGTGCTGGACCGCGGCCGCGTCGCCGAGAGCGGCGCGCACGCCGACCTGCTCGCGGCGGACGGCCTGTACGCCGACCTGTACCGGCTCCAGGCGTCGGCGTTCCAGCCGGACCCGCAGGAGGTCGCGTGACCGTCCTCGCGTCGGCGTGGCCGGCGGTGATCGCGGTGCTGGTCGTCGCGGCCGGCGGGAAGGTCCGGGACGTGCCCGGGTTCGCGGCGGCGATCGGCGCCTACCGCGTCCTGCCCGCCCGGCTGACCCGCGCCGCGGCGGTGGCGGTGCTGTCCGCGGAGGCGGCGGCGGCCGTGCTGCTGGCCGTCCCCGCCACGCGGCGCTGGGGCGCGCTGTTCGCGGCGGCACTGTTCGCGGCGTTCCTCGCCGCGATGGCCTCGGTGCTGCGGCGCGGCATGCGGATCGACTGCGGCTGCTTCGGGTCGGCGCGGCGCCCGGCGCCGGTCGGCGCCGCGTCGGTGGCGCGGACGGCGCTGCTCCTGCTGCTGGCCGTCATGGCGGCGATCGCCGGGCCCGCGCCGTTCTCGCCGGTGCAGCCGGTGCTCGCGGCGGTCTTCCTCGGCGCGGTCGCGGCGGTGCCCCGGCCGCGGCCCGGGGTGCCCGAGCCGGAGGCTTCACCGCCCGCCGGCCCGCGTCCCGGAACGCCCTTCGCGCTGGACGCCGAGATCGGCGCCCCGGCGGTCTTCGCGCTGATCTCGCCGGCGTGCGGCCTCTGCCGGACGATGCTGCCGGTCTTCGCCGAGGCCGCGGCCCGGCGGCGGGTGGTGCTGGTGAGCGCGGCGGACGAGCCCGACGTCCGGCGGCACTTGGACGAGCACGGCGTCGCCCACCTCCCGCTGGTCATCGACCCCGCCGTGTACGACGCGAACGGCATCCCGTGGCCGCCGTACGCCGTCGTCACCGACGCGGCCGGGACCGTCCTCGCGGCGGGCGGCGCGGACACCCCCGCCGGGTTCCACGCCCTCCTGCGGTGGGCGGACGCCGCCGCCGCGCGTCCCGTCCGCTGACGGAACGCGCCAGGTCAGCGGGCGCGCATGCGCGCCACCACGCCGGTGTCGTAGGTGCCGTCGATGAACTCGCGGTAGTCGAGCAGCTCTGCCAAGAGCGGCAGGTTTGTCGCCACGCCCTCGATGCGGAACGCGCCCAGCGCGGCGCGGGCCCGGGCCAGCGCGTGCGCGCGGTCGTCCCCGTGCACGCACAGCTTGGCGAGCAGCGAGTCGTAGTACGGCGTGACGGTGTTGCCCTCGTGGTAGCCCGCGTCGATGCGGATGCCGTCGCCCACCGGCTCCTCCCACACCTTGATCTCGCCGGTGGCGGGCCGGAAGTCGCGCGGGTCCTCGGCGTGGACGCGGAACTCGATCGCGTGGCCGCCCGGCGCGGCGGCGGCCGGCCCCGCCTGCTCCCCGGCCGCGATCCGGAACTGCTGCTCGACCAGGTCGATGCCGGTGACCAGCTCGGTGACGGGATGCTCGACCTGGAGCCGGGTCGTCATCTCCAGGAACGCGAACTCCTGCGCGACCGGGTCGACCAGGAACTCGACGGTCCCGGCGCCCCGGTACCCGACGGCCTCCCCCGCGCGGACCGCCGCGGCGAGCATCCGCTCCCGCAGCGCCGGCCCGACCCCGGGCGACGGGCTCTCCTCGGCGACCTTCTGGAACCGGCGCTGGACGGAGCACTCGCGCTCCCCCAGCGCGACGACGGCGCCGTCCGCGAGGCCGAGGATCTGCACCTCGACGTGCCGGGCGCCCTCGACGTACCGCTCCAGCAGGACGTCACCGTGCCCGAACAGCCGCGTCGCGGCGGTGTGCGCCGCCTCGAACGCGGCGCGCAGCGACGCCTCGTCGTACGCGGCGCCCAGCCCGGCGCCGCCCCCGCCGGCGGCGGGCTTCACCAGCACCGGGTAGCCGATCCGCTCGGCCTCCTCCAGCGCGGTCGCCGCGTCCGGGACCGGCTCCCACGCGCCGGGCGAGACCGGGACGCCCGCCTCCTTCATCAGGTTCCGGGCGTTGATCTTGTCGCCCATCCGGGCGACGACCAGCGGCGGCGGCCCCACCCAGGCCAGGTCCCGCTCGGCGACGGCCCGCGCGAACGCGGCGCTCTCGGCGAGGAACCCGTAGCCGGGATGGACGGCCTGCGCGTTCGTGCGATGCGCGGCCTCCAGCACCGCCGCCGCGTTGAGGTAGCTGCGCGCCGGGTCGGCCGGGCCGATCAGCACCGCCTCGTCCGCCTCGGCGACGTAGGGCAGGTCGGCGTCGGCCTCGGAGTACACCGCGATCGCCTTCAGCCCCATGGCCTGCGCGGTGTGCACGACCCGGCCGGCGATCTCACCCCGGTTCGCCACCAGCACGGACTCGAACACCTGCGACTCCTCATCGGCGGTCCGCGGCCCCGGCTGCCCCGGCGGCCCTGACCCGGCCGACACTAGTCCCCGTTCCGGCCCGCGTCCGCCCGTACCGCCGATGAACGGCCCCCGCGGGCACCGCCCGCGCGGCGCCGCGGCCCGCGGTCAGGGGCGGGGACGGCGGTCGACGACGCGGCTGAGCGCCTCCACGACGGTCGGGTCGTACTCGGCGGCCGAGTCCAGCCGGAGCCGCTCCAGCACGGCGGCGCCGCGGTCCCGGTCGGCGGAGTCGCCCACCAGGTCGTCGTAGGCGTTCGCGACCTTGATGATGCGGCCGGCCAGCGGCGGCACCGGGGCGGGCCGCTCCCCCTCGCCGGGGCCCCCGAGCGCCTCCGGGCCCGTCCGGTACGGGTGCGACGACAGCTGGACGATGTGCGCCACCCGGTCCAGCACGCCGGTCTGCTTGATGACCTCGGCGCCGAGCTCGGCGATGCGGCGCTGCTCGGCGGGCGACGCGAGCACGGTCGCGCCGCCGGGGATCGGGTCGCCGAGCGACAGCTGCCCGATGTCGTGCATCAGCGCCGCGTACTCCAGCTCCAGCAGCTCCTCCTCGGACATGCCGAGCTCGCGGCCCATCGCCACCGACAGCCGCGACACCCGCCGCGAGTGCCCCGTCTCCACGTACCCGCCGACCTCGGTGACCCGCGACAGGGCCCGGACGGTCTGCAGGTACGTCGCGCGGATCCCCGCGTACCGGCGGAACGCGAACTGGGTGACGAGGATCGGCACCGTGAAGATCAGCAGCGCGGCCTCGCCCATCGCGGTGGTCGCGACCGCGATCAGCATCGCGGTGGCGCTGGTCGCCGCGCACAGCGCCATCTTCGCGTCGATCTCGTCGCGCAGCGCGATGCCGAACCGGGCCCGCACCGCCTCCGCCCGGATCATCGCGGCGATCAGCACGTCGGTGAAGCAGGACAGCACGACGACGAGCCCCATCACCGCGAGAAGCAGCTGCCAGGGCAGCCCGAGCGTCAGCATCGGCCGGAAGCACAGCGCCACGACCGCGACGGTGAACAGCCGGCGCGCCATCGCGTCGGGGCGCGGCGAGCGGCCGACCAGGATGTGCGGCAGCGAGCCGACCAGCATCCCGACCGACGTCACCGCGACGACCTGCAGCGGGGAGTGCTCGGCGGGGACGACGCCGAGCGGCGCGTCCGGCGGGGCGCCCTCGGGGCCGATGCCGACCAGCAGCGCGTAGCCCATCGCGCCGGCGCTGGCGATCGGCGCGACCTCCCGGTTGCCGGGCATCACCATCCGGAACAGCTCGCCGAGCGCGATCAGCACGCCGAAGATGATCGCGACGTTGGGCTGCCGGAGCCCGGCCGCGGCGACCTCGGCGATCGCGACGACGACGAACAGCCCGGCGGTCGCGATCAGCAGCAGCTGGCCGGAGTCGATGGTCTGCCATGCGGCCCGCTCGCGGCGGGCCCGGATCTGGGTGCTGCTCATGGGGGGTCCGGTCACCGCCGTGCTTCGTCTCCGGCGACCCGCAGCGGCGCGCTCGGGTCGTCATGGTCCTGCTGGGTGGTCTCGACGACGTCGTCGTCCGGCAGCACGACGGGCCGCGGCGGCTCCCAGCCGTCCCGGTCCAGCGCGCGCAGGAACGCCTCCACCATCACCGGGTCGAAATGGTCGCCCATGCCGCGGCGCAGCTCCGCCACGGCCTCCGCGACGGTGCGGGCCGCCCGGTAGGAGCGGGTGGAGGTCATCGAGTCGAACGCGTCCGCGACGGAGATGACCCGCGCGAACTCGGGGATCTCGTCGCCGGCCAGGCCCATCGGGTAGCCGCGGCCGTTCACCTTCTCGTGGTGGTGCATGATCCCGGCGAGCGCCTCGTCCAGGAACCCGATCTCCCGGACGATCTCCAGCCCGCGCATCGGGTGCAGCTGGATCGCGGCGAACTCCTCCTCGGTGAGCGATCCGGACTTCTGCAGCACCTTCGTCGGGACGCCGAGCTTGCCGACGTCGTGCAGCATGCCCGCGTACCGGATCGCCTCGACCCGGTCGGCGCGCATGCCGATCTCCTGCGCGATCATCACCGAGCCGCGGGAGACGCGCTCGGAGTGGCCGCGGGTGTAGAAGTCCTTGGTCTCGACGGCCTGGCAGAGCGCGGCGAGGGTGGCGGCGTGCGCCTGCTGCTGCACGTACGCCTGGTCCATCGCCCACCGGGCGATGAACAGCGGCAGCAGCACCAGCACGGCGGCGAAGGCGCCGATCCGCGGCCACAGCCCGGCGATCAGCAGGCCGACCATGCCGTAGCCGAGGCAGCCGACGGCGAGCTGGCCGCTCTCGTGCAGCAGCTCGCGCGGCGCGGCCTGCCGGGACAGCAGCAGGACCCCCGCCATCAGCAGCAGGTTGACCAGGACGAAGGTGACGAGGGCGCCGAGGAAGGGCCCGATGACGTTCTCCACCCAGCGGGACTGCTCGGGATGGAAGCGGTCACCGCCGAGCAGGTCGAAGACCGTGCCGGCGCAGAAGCCGCTGAGCGCGAACTGGGCGCCGTTGAAGGCGCGCTTCTCGGGGGCGAAGAACCGCTGCCCGGTGACCAGGGCGGACAGGCCGAGCAGTGCGGCGCCGGCCGGGCCGAGCAGCACGACCCCCGCCAGGCTGGCGGCGAAGCTCAGCGAGACCCGGGCCCGCTCGACGTTGAGCCGGGCGGGCGCGGAGTCGCAGATCAGGAACAGCAGGGCCAGCACGGCCAGCTTCGTCCAGTCCACCCCCGTGAAGGACGACGTGGCGATGACCGCGGCCGCGAGCGCGACCACCCCGCACACGTACGCCCAGGCAGCGAGAGGTAGTCCACGCATTGCCGCCCCTTAGGGAGTGACGAACGAGCGGGCCGCCGCCGGGATCGACCGTGCCTGCCGGCACCTAGACCCAGGAAACGCCCTCGGGCATCATCAGCGACGATCCCGTGGCGCCCTCGCACCGGCCTCGTCGGGCCGGACTGTCGCACTTGAGCATGGCTTCCGCCTCCCCCCGTCAACCGGGTCGGCCGGCACGGGCCGGCCCGCCGGAACCGCACGGCCCCGGTCTCCCAGGTCCGCACATACCCCGAATTCCCGGGGCCTGCACGCGTTCCCGTCGCTGATTTCGGCCCCAAGCCTAACGCGAACTGCCCAGGTCACACAGGCATGCCGGGAATCGTGAGCAAAGCGTGAAGCAAGTGTCACTTTAAGTGATCAATGGCCGGAGATTAATGCACCGAGCGTACCCGCACAATGCCGCTGCACAATCTCAATGCACGTGCATCTGCAAATGGCATTCTTAAACCGGTCAGAATCAACCCATCAATGGCACCAAGCCGCATTCCTCAGCTCTCCGACACCGACCGCCCGGTCACGCGGGTTCATGGGGCCGGGCGGCCCGCCCGTGCGGTCAGGCCGTCCGCTCGCGGGCCCAGGCGGCCGTCTCGGCGAGACCGTCCACGAGGCTCACCCGCGGCTCCCAGCCCAGCGCCTCCCGCGTCGGCCCCGGGTCCACCGCCATCGCGGGCAGGTCGCCCAGGCGCGGCGGCGCGAACTCCGGCTCGTCCGGCGCGCCCACCGCAGCGGCCACGAGCGCGTGCAGGTCACGGTCGGTCGTCTGCAGGCCCGTGCCCACGTTGAACCGGCCGCCGCCGCCCGCCTCGCCCGCCGCGCGCGCGAACGCGTCCACCACGTCCAGGACGTACACGTAGTCGCGGGTCTGCTTGCCGTCGCCGAACACCCGGGTCGGGCGGCCCGCCAGCAGCGCGTCCGTGAAGATCGAGATCACGCCGGCCTCGCCCTCCGGCGTCTGCCGCGGCCCGTACACGTTCGCCAGCGTCAGCGTCGTGAAGTCGAGGCCGTGCAGCGCCCGGTACATCCCGGCGTACACCTCGCCCGTCACCTTCGACGCCGCGTACGGCGACGCGGGACGCAGCGGCGCGTCCGGCGGGACGGGCAGCGCGTCCGGCACCCCGTACACCGCGCAGCTGGAGGTGAACACGACCTTGCGGCTGCCCGCCGCCCGCGCCGCCTCCAGCACGTTCGCCGTGCCGAGCCCGTTGACCCGCGCGTCGTGCAGCGGGTCGGCGACGCTCGCGCGCACGCTCACCTGCGCCGCCAGGTGGCAGACCACCTCGGGGCGGCGCGCGGCCATCCGCTCGGCGAGGGCCGGGTCGGCGACGTCCATCCGCCACAGCTCGATCGACGGGTTGAGGTTGGCCCCCGACGACAGGTCGTCGACGCCGACGACCTCGTGGCCGTCGGCGAGGAGCCGGTCGACGAGATGGGACCCGATGAAGCCGGCCGCGCCGGTGACGAGAGCGAGCACCCCAGCACGATACCCAGCCGCGGCGCCCTCGATCGGGCCCGCGCCCGGCCGTCCCCGGACACCGCCGCCGCTCGGGCGATCAGCGCCGGACCGTACGGGGCGGGAGGGTCCTCAGGCGGACTCGGACGCGCCGGTGCCGCCGGACGCGACGCCGCCGGACGCCTTGATCTCGCCGCAGATCTCCTCGATCCGGCCGAGCACCTTCGAGCGCAGCTCGGCCGGCGCCTGCTCGCACCCGCAGGACTTGTTCACGATCTTCTTGACGGCCTCTTCCAGGCCGTACTCGCGCAGGCAGGGCCCGCACTCGTCGAGGTGCTCGCGGACCTCGCCGCAGCCGCCCTGGTCGAGTTCGCCGTCAAGGTAGGTGTAGACGCGCGCGAGGACCTCTTCGCAGGACGTCTCGTGGTGGTCGCCACAGCTCATGGCTCACGCACCCCTCTCGCTCACCGCGCCGCGCCCGGCCGCGGTGTCCGGCATGTCGCTCCGCTCTACGCGTCCGGCGCTTCCCCGGCTCATGCCGGCCCCCCGGTGGCGCGCGTCAGGCCGCGGTCCTGAGCGTAGTCCTCCAGCATCCCGCGCAGCTGCCGGCGACCCCGGTGCAGCCGCGACATCACCGTGCCGATGGGCGTGCCCATGATGTCGGCGATCTCCTTGTAGGCGAAGCCCTCGACGTCGGCGAGGTAGACGGCGATGCGGAACTCCTCGGGCAGCTCCTGCAGCGCCCGCTTCACGTCGGAGTCGGGCAGGTGCTCGAGCGCCTCCGCCTCCGCGGACTTCAGTCCGCTGGAGGTGTGCGACTCGGCGCGCGCGAGCTGCCAGTCCTCGATCTCCTCGGTCGCGGACTGCTGCGGCTGGCGCTGCCGCTTGCGGTAGGAGTTGATGAACGTGTTGGTCAGGATGCGGTACAGCCACGCCTTGAGGTTGGTGCCTTCCTTGAACTGGTGGAAGGACGCGAACGCCTTGGCGAAGGTCTCCTGTACGAGATCCTCGGCGTCCGCCGGGTTGCGCGTCATGCGCAGCGCGGCCGAGTACAGCTGGTCCAAGAACGGGAGCACGTCGCGCTGGAACCGCTCCTGGCGCTGCTCAACGGTCTCCGTGGTGCCCGGTACCTGACCCACCCCCTTGACTGTGGCGCCCGTGGCCTTGGCCGGCCTGGTGGCGTCGTATCCCACAGACGATATCGGGCCGCGCTGCCTCATCACGCCCCTGGGGGCGCGCGCGCCGCCGGGCGGGGACACTACCCCCGCGCCGCGCGGGTAATCGGCAACGGCTGTGGTCATCGGCCTGCACCTCCGCTGTGTGCTCGTCCATCGCCCCGCCCGCGAGCGCGGGCGGTGCGGTCCGTCCGGTCGTGCCGCACCACGCATGCGGACGGTTATGAGACGGTGCAACGCCGGGACGCGCCCGCCGATTCCCCGACCGGGAGCCGCGCGCGGAAAAGATTCCGGACGTCCCCGAGCGGACCGGGTCGCCCCCGCCCGGCCTGCACGGAGGGTGATGACCGGGCCCTGACGGGGAAAGAACCCACATACACGGCGAGAACAGGAGCAAACCGTTGCTACCGGTGCCGGCGCGACCTCCCGAGCCCACCATCGCCAGCCTGCGCGACTCCCCCACGGAGGGCGACGCTCTGGCGCGCTACTGGAGGTTCTACTGGGCGGTGGCCGACGCGCAGCTGGCGCGCTGGCTGCCGCGCCGGCCGTCGCGCGTCCTCGACATCTCCGGCGATCACGGGCGCTGCGCCGAGCGCGCCGCGGAGGCGGGGCACACCGTGATCGAGGTCCGCGACCCGCTGCTGGAACGCCGCACCGCTGGGGCGCTCGCGGCGGGGACGTCCGGTGACGGGGCGTCCGGGCCGGGACCCGCCACGACCAAGGTCCTCGGGGACTCCGGCTCGCTGGCCTTCCTCGGCGGCGCGTCGATGGACGCCGTCCTCGCCGAGAACCGGGTGCTGTCGCGGCACCTGGCCACCGAGGAGACGATCGCGGAGATCGCACGGGTGTTGCGGCCCGGCGGGCGCGTGCTGCTGTGCGTGGACTCGCTCACGCTCGGGATGGCGCTGCTGGCCGAGCAGAGCCACTGGGCGCACCTGTCGGACGTGCCGAGCGCGGAGGTCGTCCTGGTGCCCTGGCCGGACGGGACGATCACCCGCTGCTTCGGCGCCGACCAGCTCCGCGAGCTGCTCGCCGAGGTCGGGCTCGAGGTCGCGTGGATCAGGCCGCGCACGGCGCTGTCCCCGTCGACGGTGGAGCACGTGCTGTCCACGTCGCCGGACGCGCTGCCGCGCCTCGTCCGGACCGAGCTGAACGCCCCGCCCGGGGACGAGTCGCTGGGCTTCCACCTCCTGGCCAGCGCCAAGCGCCTCTAGGACGGCGCCTGGCGCCCGTTCGCTAGCGCCCGCGGCGGTCGTGCCGGGCCTGGCACGGCACGCACCTGGCGGCGTCGGGGCGGGCCTCCAGGCGCCCTTCCGGAACGGGGTCGCCGCAGCCGACGCACCGCCCGTAGGTGCCGGCGGCGATGCGGTCCAGGGCGGCCTGGACGGCGGCGCGGTGCCGGCGCAGCGAGTCGAGCGCGGCCTCGACCCGGTCGCGGTCGGAAAGGCCGGAGCCGGCGTCCGCCGGGGAATGGTCGCGCTCCGGGCTCTCCCCCCGCAGAATGGCGATGGACCGATCCAGATCCTCGACCATCGACTCCAGTCGGGAACGGGCGGCGGCTGCGTCCACGAGGTCCGAACTCCTCCCGGTGGGGGTCTCCGGGCAAAGCCCTCCGGCGGACGGGAGCGTCGGCTCCGGCCGCCGGAACCGGGAGGGGCCGGTGTACGGCGGTCAGAACAGCGCGCCGGAATGGTTGCCGGAACTATCCCCATCACTGGACGGTTCTATGAGTTCCGGGCCGTTGTTTTTCACGCTGTTGACCAGTTTCGACACCGGATAGGCGTCCATCGTGCCCGCCATCGCGGGGACCAGCAGGCCCCGCACCCGGTCCGGGTCGGTCAGCTCGGGGTCGAGCCACGCGTCCCACTGGTCGGGCCGCACGACCATCGGCATCCGGTCGTGGATCCGGCCGAGGTCGTCGGGCGCGTTCGTGGTGATCACCGTGCACGTCCACAGCCAGTCGGCGTCCTCGTCGTCGCGCGGCTTCCACAGCTCGTAGAGCCCCGCCATCGCCATCACGGCGCCGTCCTTCGGACGGATGAAGAACGGCTGCTTCTGCGGCTTCCGCTTGGCCTTCTTCTCGCCCTCCGCCGGGTCGTCGGAATCCTGCAGCGTGTACCACTCGAAATAGCCGTCCGCGGGCAGCAGGCAGCGCCGCTTGGCGAACGCGCGGCGGTACGACGGCTTCTCGTGGACGGTCTCGGCCCGCGCGTTGATCATGCGGGAGCCGATCGACAGGTCCTTGGCCCACGACGGGACGAGCCCCCAGCGCAGCGTCCGGAGCTGCCGCACCGCGTCCTCGTCCTCCGGGGCGTCCTTCGGGCGCCGGCTGAGCACCGCCGGGACCTGCTTCGTCGGGGCGACGTTGTAGTCGGGCTGGATCTCCCCGCCGGCCGCGTCGACCTGCACCTGGAACTCGTCCAGCAGCTCCTGACGCGCGCGGGTGGTGGCATATCGACCGCACATGGTCCCCATCCTGCCGCGCTTGAGGCGCATCGTGGCGGGCATGTAGCGGGTCATGCGACCCATCGAGACCCTGGCCCGCCCCCTGGTGGCGGCCCCGTTCATCATGACCGGTCTGGAGGCGGTCCGCGATCCGCGCCCGCGCGCCGAGCAGGTCGGGCCGTCGGTGAAGCCGATCGCCGACCGGATCGACTGGATGCCGAAGGACCCCGAGACCCTCGTCCGCATCGAGGGCGCGATCAGCGTCGGCACGGGCGCGCTGCTGGTCATGGGCAGGTTCCGGCGGCTGACGACGCTGCTGCTCGCCGCGCAGATGGTGCCGGCGCTGGCGACCGAGCACCGCTACTGGACCGAGGACGACCCCGACCGCCGTGCCGAAGAGCGCTCCCACCTGCTGAAGAACGCCGCGCTGTTCGGCGCGCTGCTGATCTCGGCGACCGAGCCCCGGCGCCCCCCGCGCCTCGCCGAGCTGCGCCGCGCCGCGCGCGAGTCCCAGATCAGGACGGGCGCCGAGGCCAAGGCGATGCGCCGGGAGGCGGCGGCGACGCTGCGGGAGGCGCGCCGCGAGGCGGCCCGGCAGGTCCGCGTGGCCCGCGCCGAGAGCGGCCGGAAGGCCGCCCGGAAGGCCGCGAAGGCGGCCAAGGCGGGCAGCGGCGGCGGTGCCCTGCTCGGCGCGAAGCTGGGCAAGGCGTCCGCGAAGGCCGGGAAGGCGTCCGGCAAGGCGTCCGGGATGATGGCGCAGGCCGGCAAGTCCATCAAGGCGGGCGCGGCGACGCAGGCCGCGAAGGCGGCCAAGACCGGCCGCGGCGGCGGCGCGAAGTTCGGCGCGAAGCTGGGCCGCGCGTCCGGGAAGGCCTCCGGCCGGGGCGGCGCGCTCCTCGGCGGCCTGAAGCTCGGCAAGGCGTCCAGGAAGGGCGGCAAGCTGGGGCTGATGGGCGGCAAGGCCGGGCTCATGGGCGGCAAGGCCGCCGGCAGGGCCGGGAAGGCGCAGGGCATGGCGTCCCAGGCCGGCAAGACGGTGAAGGCCCAGACCGCCGCGCAGGCCGCCCGCGCCGCGAAGGCCGGCAGGACGGTCGGGACCGGCACGGCGGTGCAGGCCGGCAAGGTGCTGCAGGCCGTCAAGCACTGAGCCCGCGCGGGGAAGCGGCCCGGCGCCGGTTTCCCGAAGGGAGCCTTAACGCGGCCTCAAATCGGTTGAACCGCGCGCCGGGCCGGCCGCGTACTGCCTGGTGCCCGCCCGCTACCTGGGTCCTTCGACCGACACGGAGACGCCCGGCCATGGCAGCACCCGGATCGACCCGCCGGACCGGCGGCCTGCGGAGCCTGCTCCGCAGGCCCGGCCCGGGCGGCGGACCGCCCCCCGCGCCGGCCGGCGAGGAGCTGGTGGCGCGGCTGTACCGGGAGTACCAGCGGCCGCTGATGTCGTTCGTGCTGCGGCTGACCGGCGGCGACCGGCAGTGGGCGGAGGACGTGGCGCAGGAGACGATGATCCGGGCGTGGCGCAGCGCGGACCGGCTGGACGTCCGGTCGGCCTCGCTGATGCCCTGGCTGGCCACCGTGGCACGGCGTATCGTGATCGACGACCGTCGGCACCGCGACGTCCGGCCGCCCGAGGTCGGCGACGCCCCCCTGGAGAACCTCCCGATGGCGGACGAGATGGACGCCCTGCTGCGCAAGGTCGTGGTGACCGAGGCGCTGGCCTCGCTGTCGCCCGCGCACCGGCAGGCGCTGACCGAGACGGTGCTGCGCGACCGGACGGTCAACCAGGCGGCCGAGCACCTCGGGATCCCGGTGGGGACGGTGAAGTCCCGGGTGTACTACGCGCTGCGCGCCCTGCGCGTCGCCTTGGAGGAGAGGGGGGTGGACTCATGAGTTCCCAGGTCGAGCACACCGATGTCGGCGCCTACGCGCTCGGGCTCCTCGAAGCCGGCGATCGGCGGGCCTTCGAGGCGCATCTGCGGGGGTGCGGCCTCTGCCAGGCCGAGCTGCGGGAGATGGGCTCGCTGGCGGAGGCGCTCTCCGGGATCGACCCGGCGGAGGCCGAGCCGCCGGGCGAACCGGCGCGGCCGCCGGCGCCGGTGATCGACCTGGTCCGGCGTCGGCAGGCGCGGGACCGGCGGATGCGGCGCGTCGCGTACGGGGCGGGCGCGGCGGCCGCGGCGGCGCTGGTGGCGATCGGGGTGGGGGTCGGGACGACGCTCGGCGGCGACGAGGGAGCGAAGCCGCAGCCGCAGCCCCAGGCGATCGTCGGCGAGCGGCACCAGGCGACGGACGCCCGGACCGGCGCGTCCGGCACCGTCGGGTTGGTGAACAAGAAGTGGGGCACGCAGGTCACGTTCGAGCTGACGAACGTCAAGGGCCCGCTGAAGTGCCATCTCGAGGCGGTGTCGACGTCGGGGGCGCGGTCGGTCGTCGGCGGCTGGCGCGTGCCCGAGCCCGGGTACGGCGTCCCCGGGTCCCCGAAGCCGCTCGCGATGCAGGGCGCGACCGCGCTCTCGCGCACCGAGATCAGCCGCTTCCAGGTGGTCGTGGACGGCGGCGGCGGGACGCTGCTGACCATCCCGCTCTGACCCGCATAACGGTTCGCGCCGTCCCCGGGCCCGCCCGATAACCTTGGGGCATGCCCACTCCGCACTGGAACGCCCCGGTGGCCGACGGCCCGGTCGACGCCACGGTCCGGCTGCCCGGCTCCAAGTCGATGACGAACCGGGCGCTGATCCTGGCGGCGCTCGCCGAGGACCCGGTGCGCATCACCCGGCCGCTGCACAGCCGCGACACCGAGCTGATGGCGGGCGCGCTGCGCGCGCTCGGCGCGAGCATCGGAGAAGACGCAAAGGCCGTTGCCGGGGGGTCTGGGGGGTCGTCCCCCCAGAAGGATGCCGACTGGCAGACGGTGCCGCAGGAGCTGCGCGGGCCGGCGCGGGTGGACGCCGGGCTCGCCGGGACGGTGATGCGGTTCGTCCCGCCCGTCGCGGCGCTCGCCGCCGGCGACGTCGCCATCGACGGCGACCCCTACGCCCGCAGGCGCCCGATGGGCCCGATCATCACCGCGCTGCGCGCGCTCGGCGCGTCCATCGACGACGGCGGTCGCGGCGCGCTGCCGTTCACCGTGCACGGGACCGGCGCGGTCGACGGCGGGCCGGTCACGATCGACGCGTCCGGGTCGTCGCAGCTGGTGTCCGGGCTGCTGCTGGCGGCGCCGCGGTTCGGCAAGGGCGTGGAGGTCCGGCACGAGGGGCCGCCGGTGCCGTCCGCGCCGCACCTGGCGATGACCGTCCGGATGCTCCGCGACCGCGGCGTCACCGTCGAGACGGACACCGACGTCTGGCGGGTCGCGCCCGGGCCCGTCCGCGGCGGCGAATGGGTGATCGAGCCCGACCTGTCGAACGCCGCCCAGTTCCTCTGCGCCGCGCTCGTCACCGGCGGGCGCGTCACCGTCCCGGACTGGCCGGACGACACCACCCAGCCCGGCGACGCGCTGCGCGACCTGCTCGCCCGGATGGGCGCGGACGTGGCGTCCGGCCCGGACGGGCTCACCGTCCGCGGGACCGGCGGGTTCGGCGGCCTGGACGCCGACCTGCACGACGTCGGCGAGCTGACCCCGGTGCTCGCGGCGCTCGCCGCGCTCGCGGACGGCCCGTCCCGGCTCACCGGCATCGCGCACCTGCGCGGCCACGAGACCGACCGGCTGGCGGCGCTCGTCACCGAGATCAACGGGCTCGGCGGGGACATCCGGGAACTGCCGGACGGCCTGGAGATCCGCCCGCGCCCGCTGCACGGCGGCGTGTTCCGCACCTACGACGACCACCGGATGGTGATGGCGGCGGCCGTGCTGGGGCTGGCCGTCCCGGGCGTCGAGGTGGAGAATCCCGGCACGGTGGGCAAGACACTTCCAGGCTTCACGGAGCTGTGGGCGTCGATGCTGGCGTCCGCCTGAGAGCGGCGCCCGCTCAGGAACGGAGACCGGACCACTGGCACGACGAGTACAGGACTACGACGAGGACGACGTCCGGGTGCGGCCCGGGCGCCGCGGGTCGCGGCCGCGGACCCGCCGCCGCCCGGCGCACGACGACGCCTCCGCCGGGTTCGTCACGGCCGTGGACCGCGGCCGGTACCGCTGCCTGGTGGACGGCGGGACCCGCGGCGAGCGGGCGGTCGTCGCGATGCGCGCCCGCGAGCTCGGCCGCAAGGGCGTGGTGGTCGGCGACCGGGTCGCGCTGGTCGGGGACGTGTCCGGCGCGCCGGACACGCTCGCCCGGATCGTCCGGGTGGAGCCGCGGGCGTCGTCGCTGCGCCGCACCGCCGACGACACCGACCCGTTCGAGCGGATCATCGTCGCGAACGCCGACCAGCTGGTGATCGTGACGGCGCTGGCCGACCCGGAGCCGCGGCCCCGGATGATCGACCGGCAGCTCGTCGCCGGCTACGACGCCGGGATGGACCCGCTGCTGTGCCTCACCAAGGCCGACCTCGCCGACCCGGACGGCCTGGTCGCCGAGTACGCGCCGCTCGGCGTCCCGTACGTGGTGACGCGGCGCGGCGGCGACCTGGACGAGCTGCGCGGGCACCTGGCGGGCCGGATGAGCGTGCTCGTCGGGCATTCGGGCGTCGGCAAGTCGACGCTGGTCAACGCGCTGGTCCCGGACGCGGAGCGGGCCGTCAGCCATGTCAACGCGGTGACCGGGCGGGGGCGGCACACCTCGTCGTCGGCGATCGCGCTGGAGCTGCCCGGCGGCGACGGCTGGATCATCGACACCCCGGGGGTGCGCAGCTTCGGGCTGGCGCACGTCGACCCGGAGAACGTGATCAACGCGTTCGAGGACCTGGCGGAGGGCGCGGCGGAGCGCTGCCCGCCGCTCTGCGACCACCTGCAGGAGTCCTGCGGCCTGGACGGATGGGTCGCGGACGGGCACGCCAGCCGGGCCCGGCTGGACTCGCTGCGCCGGCTGCTCGCCAGCCGGGAGGGCGAGCCGGAGTAGCCGCCGGCCGCAGCGGATCAGGCGAACCGGGCGAGAACGGCCCTTCACTCCGGGTGGTACGTCGGTATCGTCGCCTGCATGCTGCGCACGATCGACGAGGGCCGCTACGAGCTCCTGGAGGAGCTCGGCCGCGGCGGGATGGGCGTGGTCTGGCGCGCCCGCGACACGGTGCTGCGCCGCGAGGTGGCGATCAAGGAGGTGTCCCCGCCGCGCGGCCTGGACGGGACGCAGGCCGAGCGGATGTACGCGCGGACGATGCGGGAGGCGCAGTCGGCGGCGCTGCTCGACCACCCCGGCATCGTGACCGTGCACGACGTCGTCCGGGAGGACGGCCGCCCCTGGATCGTCATGCGGCTGGTGCACGCGCCCGCCCTGGACGCGGTGGTCCGGCGGGACGGGCCGCTCGCCCCGGACCGGGTGGCGCAGATCGGGCTGGACCTGCTGGACGCGCTCCGTGCCGCGCACGCCAAGGGCGTCGTGCACCGCGACGTGAAGCCGGGGAACGTCCTGCTCACCGACGAGCGGGCGGTCCTCACCGACTTCGGGATCGCGACCATCGCCGGGGACGAGACGCTCACCCAGACCGGCGCGATCGTCGGGTCCCCCGCCTACCTGTCGCCGGAGCAGGCCCGCCGGGAGGACGCGACTCCGGCGTCCGACCTGTGGTCGCTCGGCGCCACGCTCTACGCGGCGGTCGAGGGCCGCCGCCCGTACAGCCGCCCGGACATCTACGCCCTGATGGGCGCGCTGCTCCAGGACGACCCGGACCCGACGCGGCGCGCCGGCGCCCTGGAGCCGGTGCTCCACGGCCTGCTCCGCCGCGACCCGCGCGACCGGCTCGGCTACGAGGAGGCCGAGCGCCTGCTGCGCGCGGCCGCGGTCCCGCAAAGGGCGCACGGGCCGGAGCCGACCCTTGAGCCGCGGGGCCTCGACACCACCCTCGGTCAGGGCGGCGAAGGGACGCAGCCACCCGGCCCCGCTCCGGCGCCCGGGGCCTCGCCGTCACCGCACCCGGCGCCCCCGCGGCCCGCTCCGATGCCGGTCCCCGGGCCGTCGCCGCACCCGGACGCGGCACCGCCGCCCCGGCCGCGGCGGCGGTGGGAGCTGATCGTCCCGGCGGCGATCTTCTCGGTCGCGCTGGTCGCGGCGGCCGTGGTGTTCGCGGTCTTCGTCAACGGGAACGGTAACGGCGGCCCGACCGGCACCACTCCCAGCGCCCATCCGTCGCCGAGCGCGGGGTCCGGCGTCCCGCCGGGCTACCACCGGTACGAGGGGTCGGCGTTCGTGGCGGCCGTGCCCGACGGCTGGAAGGCCGACGGCTCGGGCGACGACGTCACCTTCACGGCGCCCGAGCAGGGCGCGACGCGGGGCGTGGCCGTGACGCGGGCGAAGCCGGGTCCCTTCGACACCAGCGACCCCGGGGACGCGCTCGCGGCGGCGACGAAGGACTTCGGCGACAAGGACTCCGGCTACGCCGACTACAAGCAGGTGTACTTCCACCGGAAGGTGCCCTACCAGGGCAAGGACGCGGCGGAGATCGAGTTCACCTTCAAGAAGAACGGCAAGGACAGCCGGGCGCGGGTGCGCGTCTTCGCGTTCGACGACGCCCTCTACCAGGTGATCCTCGCCGCCGACCAGGCGCACTGGGACGCGACCGTCCCCGTGTACGAGACGTTCCTCGCCAGCTTCCGCTCCTCCGGCTGAGAGCCGCCGCCTCCGGTCACGCGCCCCGTCACGCGCCCCGTCACCCGTCGGCGGGGCGCTCGTCCGGGGGGTCGCCGAACAGGGCGCGGGCCCGCGCCTCCGCCTCGTTCAGGGCCCGGACGTGCTCGGGCGCCAGCTCCTCCACGCACCGGGTCATCTCCTCGGTGACGTGGCTGAACGCGCTCTCCTCGGCGGCGCGCAGCGCGGCCCGCACGCTCGCGGACCGGGCGCCGAGCGCGGCCCACTCCAGCTCCAGCCGCGCGACGGCCTCGTCGAACGCGCGGGCCGTCCCGGCGCCCGCCTCCTTCAGCTCGCCGGGGATCGGGCCGCGCCCCGCCTTGCGGGCCTGCGCGGACAGGCCGGAGATGCGGCCGGCGAGCGCCAGCCCCTCGCGGGCCAGCGGCAGCACCTCGGTGATCAGGTCGGTGACGGCCCGGGCGAGCTCCTCGACCCGGGTGAGCAGGGTCCGCGTCGCCTCGTCCAGCGCGGCGGAGGTGCGGGCGGCGACCCGTTCGGCCACGTCCCGGCGGCTGCGGGACAGCACCGGGACGACGTCGCGGTCGAGCCGGCGGCGCAGCTCCTCCTCGCGGGCGCCGCGCCCGCCGGTGCCGGCGCGCTCCGCCCAGTCCGCCCAGAGCCGTTCGAGGCGCTCGTCGCCGGACGCGGCGATCTCCGCGGTGATCTCCTCCAGCGCCTCGCCGGCCCGGGCCTTCAGCCGTTCCACCCGCCCGTACAGGGCCTCCCGCCTGAACGGGTCGTTCAGGTCGTTCAGCTGCGCCTGGAGCCGGCGGGAGACGTCGATGGCGTGCTCGGCCAGGGGGACGAGGCGGTCGGCGAGCTCGTCGAGCGTCCGCGCGCGGCGCGGGTCGGTGAGCTCGGCGACCCACCCGGGTAGGTCGTGGGCCATGCGCCCATGCTGCCAGGTGCCCGCGCCCCGCACCGGCCGCCGCGCCCCGCGGGCGGACCGAAAAGCCGTAACGGCCCGGGGTGAGTGTGTCGGTGCGGGCCGTGATCGCGGTAGCGTGGCACGCCGTGGCGGGCTATTCCGATGACCTGCGTCTCGCGCACGTGCTGGCGGACGGGGCCGACGACATCACGACCAGGCGTTTCCGCGCCCTCGATCTGGACATCGAGACCAAGCCGGACCTGACGCCGGTCAGCGACGCCGACCGCAGCGTGGAGGAGCAGATCCGCGGCACGCTGAAGCGGGCCCGGCCGCGGGACGCGGTGCTCGGCGAGGAGTACGGGCGGACCGGGTACGGCAACCGGTGCTGGATCATCGACCCGATCGACGCCACGAAGAACTTCGTGCGGGGCGTCCCGGTGTGGGCGACGCTGATCGCGCTGATGGAGAACGACGAGATCGTGGTCGGGGTGGTGTCGGCGCCGTCGCTGAACCGGCGCTGGTGGGCGGCGCGCGGCGGCGGCTCCTGGACGGGCCGCAGCCTGACCCGCGCGACCCGGATGACGGTGTCGGCGGTGACGGAGCTGTCGGACGCGTCGCTGTCGTTCTCCAGCCTGAGCGGCTGGGAGGAGCAGGGCCGCCTCCCCCATTTCCTGGACCTGACGCGGCAGGTGTGGCGGACGCGGGCGTTCGGGGACTTCTGGTCGCACATGATGGTCGCGGAGGGCGCGATCGACATCTCCACCGAGCCGGAGGTGTCGCTGTGGGACCTCGCCGCCCTCCAGGTGATCGTGGAGGAGGCGGGCGGGATGTTCACCGACCTGTCGGGGGTGCCGGGCCCGGACGGCGGCAGCGTGGTGTGCACCAACGGCCGGCTGCACGCCGAGGTGCTGCGCACGCTGGGCGGCGGGCAGCTCTCGCTGCGCGTCTGACCGCCGGCCCGTCGCGGGTCCCCGGCTCCTCGCGTCTCCGACGGCCGGCTCCTCGCGGGTCTGACGGGTGGCTTCGCACCGGACTCGCGACATATCGTGGAACAGCGGTCGCGGGACGGCCGTTGTAACAGGTGGGCGGCCCGTCAACGGAGGTATCAGATGTCGACCAAGACCAAGGTAGTGATCGGTGGAGTCGTCGTCGGCTTCCTGACCCTGTTCGTGTTCCCGTGGTGGCTGAGCGCGCTGATCATCCTGGGCGTCCTCGGGGCGCCGCTCGCCGGCTACCTGATGCTCGACCCGTCGCAGCGCAAGCGCGTCCGCGCGCAGGGCCGCAAGCGCCTGGGCAGCTGATCCCGGCCCGGCCCCGCACGCCGTAGCATTCGCCTCGTGGCGGAGATGCGGATCGGTGTCGTCGGGGCCGGGATCCTGGGGCTGGCCGTCGCGCGGCGGCTGACCGCGACGCGGCCGGACGCGCGCGTGACGGTCCTGGACAAAGAGGCCCGCGTCGCGGCCCATCAGACGGGCCACAACAGCGGTGTCGCCCACGCGGGCCTCTACTACGCGCCGGGATCGCTCAAGGCGACCCTGTGCCGCCGCGGCATCGGACTGCTGAAGGACTACTGCGCGGAGAAGGGCCTGCCGTACGAGGAGTGCGGCAAGGTCGTCGTGGCGCGGGACGCGGGCGAGATCGGCCCGCTGGAGGAGATCGAGCGCCGCGCCACCGCGAACGGGGTGCCGGGCCTGCGCCGGCTGACCGGGGCCGAACTGCGCGAGATCGAACCGCACGCCGCCGGGGTCGCGGCACTGCACTCGCCGACCACCGCCATCGTCGACTTCCCGGCGGTGGCGCGCGCGTTCGCGGCCGACGTCACCGCGGGCGGCGGCGAGGTGCGGCTGGGCTTCGAGGTCGTCCGGCTCGGCCGGGCGGGCGACCGGGTCCGGGTCGGCTCACCGGACGAGGAGCTGCTCTTCGACCTGCTGATCGTATGCGCGGGCCTCCAGTCGGACCGGGTGGCCCGGCTGGCGGGCGACTCCCCCGAGCCCGCGATCGTCCCGTTCCGCGGCGAGTACTACCGGCTCGTCCCGTCCCGGACGGACCTGGTGCGCGGGCTGATCTACCCGGTACCCGACCCGCGGTACCCGTTCCTCGGCGTCCACTTCACCCGCCGCGTCGACGGCGGCGTCGACGTCGGCCCGAACGCCGTCCTGGCGCTGGCGCGGGAGGGCTACCGGCGCCGCGACGTCCGTCCGGCCGACCTGTGGGAGACGCTGCGCTTCCCCGGTTTCCGGCATCTCGCGCGGCGGCACTGGCGGACGGGCGCGAAGGAGCTGTACGGGTCGGCGGTCAAGCGGGCGTTCGTCGCGCAGGCGCGCGGTTTCGTGCCGGAGCTGACCGCGGACGACGTCGTCGCCGCGCCCGCGGGCGTCCGGGCCCAGGCGGTGGACCCGGACGGCTCGCTGGTGGACGACTTCCGCATCGGCCGCGTCGGCCCGGTCGTGACGGTCCGCAACGCCCCGTCCCCGGCGGCGACCTCGTCGCTGGCGATCGCCGAGCACGTCGCGGCGCGCCTCTGAGCGGTCAGGCCCAGAGCTCGCGGTCGCCGGCGCGGGGGTCGTGGACGATCGCGTCGGACGGGTGGCCGAAGAGCTTCACCGGGCGGGTGGACGGGTCGAACCGGTCCCAGCCGGGGTCGCCGTCGACGGCGAAGGAGACCCAGGCGCGGTGCATGCGGTCGGCGAGGTCCTGCGGCGGGTTCGGGCCGGTGAGGCCCTCGGGCTCGGCGGTGAGGTTGTCGAAGACGAACCCGAGTTCGAGGGCGTGGCAGGCGCCGAGGTCGTGGTTCGGGGACCGCCAGCCGAACTCGTACATCCAGGTGCCGCCGGTGCCGCCGGCCGCGGCGTGCCGTTCGGCGAGCCGGTTCGCGGGGACCCGGAACAGGCTGTCGGTGATGATCGTCGCCATCAGCTCGCCGGACGGGACGCCGGGGTGCCGGTCCCGGTAGCCGGCCGTGACGGCGGGCGGCACGCCCATCCCGGCGGTCGCGGCGACCACCAGGTCGTCGGTGAGGGCGGCGGCGATCCCGGTCGGCATCAGGAACAGCCGGAACTCCTCGGAGGTGTAGCCGGTGAGCAGGTCGACGTCGCGTCCGGCGCCGTCGCCGACCGCGTCCTCGGGCCGCCGGGCGAGCAGCTCGCCGTCCAGCACGGGGGTGAGGGACATACCGCCGGCGGCGGTCGTGGCGCCCCAGCGGCCGGGGTCGGGCAGCGCGGTGACCTCGGCGGCCACGGCGGACTGGATCGGCAGGATGGCGGCCGGGTCGAGCGCGGCGAACCCCTCGGCGGTCGGTTCGACGCCGAGCCGCGCGGCCATCTCCTTGGTGACGAGCAGCGCGTCCGCCGGGTCCTGCGCGATGGAGCCGGCGCCGCTCTGCGCGATCGCGCGGTGGAACAGGCCGAGGTCGAGGGAGAGCAGGGTGCTGACGCTCATCGCGCCCGCTGACTCGCCGAAGACGGTGACGCGGGCGGGGTCGCCGCCGAACCCGGCGATGTTGTCGCGGACCCATTCCAGCGCGAAGATCTGGTCGAGCAGCCCGCGGTTGGCGGGGGCGCCGGGCAGGTGCGCGAAGCCCTCGACGCCGAGCCGGTAGTTGACGCTCACGCAGACGACGCCGTCGCGGGCGAAGTTGCGGCCGTTGTAGACGTCGACGGCGCCGGAGCCGTTGCGGAACGCGCCGCCGTGGATCCAGACCATGACCGGCAGCCCGGAGCCGCCGGGCTCGGGGGTCCAGACGTTGAGGTTGAGGCAGTCGTCGCCCGGGATGACCGGGTCGGGCAGCAGCCGGTCGTAGGGGCGCGGGTAGCCGGGCTTGGGCGCGGTGGGCCCGTACTCGACGGCGTCGCGGACGCCGTCCCAGGGCTCGGGCGGCTGCGGCGCCTTGAACCGGTTCGCGCCGAACGGCGGCGCCGCGTACGGGATGCCGAGGAAGGCGGTGACGCCGTCCCGGGTGGTGCCGCGAACCTCGCCGTACGCCGTCCGAACGACCGCCGCCATGCCGCGCCTCCGATTCTAGAACGAAATTCGACAATCAGAGGGTACGGGACGGGCGCCCCGGGCGGAATGGGCGATTCAGCCGGTGCGCTGCCTAGGGGCGCAGCATGCGGGTCAGGTAGGCGCGGGCGAACGCGCGGATGGCGTCCTCGTCGTCGAGCGCGAGCCCGCCACCGGGGACCAGCAGCAGCGACACCGCGACCCTCAGCAGCACCTCCGCGACGGCGTTGTGCTCGTCGGCCCGGTCGGGGCGGGCCCGCCGGAGCCGGTCGGCGAGGACGTCGCGGGCGGCGAGCATCACCGCGCCGCCGTTCATGCTGAGCTGCGGCAGGAACGCCTCCGGCTCGCTCTGCAGGACCCGGGTCATCAGCGGGTGCGTGCGCGCGCTCTGCAACCCGGCCACGAAGCCCTCGACCACCGCGTCCTCGGGCGACGCGAGGCCCTCGGTCGCCCGGGCGATGCCGGTCAGGAAGCGGCGGCACTCGCGCAGGATCACCGCCTGGAGCAGCTGCTCCTTGTTGGTGAACCGCCGGTAGATCGTCGTGCGCGCGACGCCGGCGCGCTTGGCGACGTCCTCGACGCTGACCCGGCGCAGCCCGTAGGTCTCGAACTCGGCCAGCGCGGCGTCCAGGATCCGGGCGTCCAGGTCGTCGCCGTCGGCGGCGGGGTCGGACAGCCGGGCGAGCAGCCCGCCGTCGCCGCGCTCAGGCGTCCGGGCACCGGTCAGGGAGGTCGCGTCCGTGGTCATGGACGCACCTTAACCGGCCGCGGACCCCCTTCCGTGACATTCCGCGCAACACAGCTACAATTATCGTCGTTCTGTTCCACACTCGTCCCCCCTCGGCGGTGCCCATGCCCGACCCAGCGCCCACCCCTCTCGGCCCCGGCTCGCTGACCTGGCGGTACTTCGGCGACACCCGGATGCTGCTGGTCGGCCCGCGCGCCGCGGTGCTGCAGAACATGCTCCCGGCGCTCGGCCAGGGCGTCCTGGACCACTCGGTGTTCTTCTCCGAGACGTTCGCGCGGCTCAAGCGCTCCGCCGGGCCGATCCTCGACACCGTCTACGGCGGCGACCGGTCCGCCGAGACGGGACGCCGGGTCCGCGACTTCCACGTCGACATCAAGGGGACGATGCCGGACGGCGGCCGCTACCACGCGCTCGACCCCGAGACCTACTACTGGGCGCACGCCACCTTCCTCGACACCCTGCTCTACGGGATCGAGACGTTCGTCCGGCCGCTCGGCGAGGACGAGAAGCGCCGCATCTACGACGAGTCCAAGACCTGGTTCCGCATGTACGGGGTCAGCGACCGGGCCATGCCGGACGACTGGGAGGCCTTCCAGGCGTACTGGAAGCGGATGCTCGACGAGGAGATCGTCGCGCACAAGACCGCACGGTACGGCGTCGGCTACGTCACCAAGGGCCTGCCCGCGCCGCCGAAGGTCCCGGCGCCGGTGTGGCGGGCGGTGTCGCCGCCGCTGAACGCGGTCGCCCGGTTCGTCACGGTCGGCGGCCTGCACCCCCGGATGCGCGAGCTGCTGGAGCTGCCCTGGAGCGCGGCCGACGAGCGCCGGTACCGCCGGTTCGCGGCGATCGTCCGCCGCGGCAATGCGCTGTGGCCGCTGCTCCCGGAGACCGTCCGCTACTTCCCCCAGGCCCGCGCGGCCCGCCGCCGGGCCCGCGCCCGTCACGGGGCGGAGCGGATCCGGGCGTCGTAGGCCTTGCGGGCCTCGGGGTCGTAGTCGAGGAAGAGGGTGTCGAGGCCGTAGCGGCGGGAGACGGCCTGCCTCAGCCGGTCCGGCAGCAGGGCGCCGAGCCGGATCTGGCGGCCGAGCGCCTTCGGGACGACGACCTGCGGGCGCGGGCGCGCGATCAGGTCGGCGACGGCGGCGGCGATCTCCTCCGGCTCGCAGTTCCGCATCCCCTTCGGGCTGCGCGTCCCCGCGATCAGGTCAGTGTTGGTGAACGTCGGCAGCACCGCGCTGACGTGCACGCCCTTGCCCTGGACCTCCAGTCGCGCGGCCTCGGTGAACGCGACCACCGCCGACTTGCTGGCGTTGTAGAGCGCGAGGCCGGGCGTCGGCAGCACCCCGGCGACGGACGCCACGTTGATCACGTGGCCGCGCCCGCGCGGCAGCATCCGGCCCAGCGCGAGCTTCGTGCCGAGCATGACGCCGTGCACGTTGATGTCCAGGCAGCGGCGGGCGTCGGCGTCGCTCTCCCCGGTGACGGGCCCGATCGGCATGATCCCGGCGTTGTTCACCAGGACGTCCAGCGGCCCGGCGGCGTCCTCGGCGTTCGCCAGGAACGCCTCGAACGACTCGCGCGCGGTCACGTCGAGGGGGAACGCGGCGACGCCCAGCGACTCGCCCGCCTCCTTGACGGCGGCCTCGTCGATGTCGCCGATCACGACGGCGGCGCCCCGGGCCTTGAGCGCGCGGGCGGTCGCGAGCCCGATGCCGCGCGCCGCGCCGGTGATCGCGATGACCTTGCTCACGGGGCCTCCTACAGCCGGTCGAGGCGGACGGGCAGGCCGTCCTTCGGGGACGGCAGCGACGTGGTGTCCAGCGGCCATTCGTACCGCGCGGGCACGCGCCACCGGTACCGCTGCAGCACCTGGTGCAGGATCGTCTTCACCTGCATCCCCGCGAAGTACATGCCGATGCACTTGTGGGCGCCGCCGCCGAACGGCGACCACGCGTACTTGTGCACCTTGTCCTCGCGGCGCTCCGGCGAGAACCGCTCGGGGTCGAACGTGTCGGGGTCCTTCCACCACTGGGACATGTGGTGGTTGCTCAGCATCGGGACGACGACGGTCGTGCCGGCGGGGATGTGGTAGCCGAGGATCGAGGTGTCCTTGACGACCCGGCGCGGCAGCGCGGGGACGGGCGGGACCATCCGCAGCGACTCCTTCATCACCATGTCGATGCCGGTCAGCGCGTCGAGGTCCGCGTACTCCAGCGACGGCCGGCCGAGCCGCTCGGCGAGCGCGAACGTCTCGTCGCGCAGCCGCTCCTGCCATTCGGGGTACTTGGCGAGGTAGTACGCCATCGTGGTGAGCGTGATGGTGGTGGTGTCGTGCGCCGCCATCAGCGCGAAGATCATGTGGTTGACGACGTCCTCGTCGGTGAACCGCTGGCCGTCGTCGGTCTCCGCCTCGCACAGGGCCGCGAACAGGTCGTCGCCGCCGTCCCGGCGCTTGGCGGGCAGGTGCTGGTAGAAGAACGCCTCCAGCTCCCTGCGTGCCCGCAGGCCCTTGTTCCAGCGCAGGCCGCGGACGTTGAACCGGACGTAGGCGGTGCCGGCGCGGACGGCGTCGATGAACGCGCCGTTGACCCGGTCGGCCTCGGCGCGGTCCAGCTCGACGCCCATGAAGACGTCCGTGGCGAGGTCGAGGGTGAGCTGCTTGACGTGGTCGTAGACCTTGAAGCCGGACCGGGCGTCCCATGCCTCGACGCCGCGGACGATGCCGGGCGCCATCGCCTCCATGTACGCCTGGAGGCGGGGCCGGGTGAACGCCTGCTGCATGATGCGGCGGTGGTGCAGGTGCTCCTCGAAGTCGAGGAGCATGATGCCGCGGTGGAAGAACGGCCCGATGAAGTAGCTCCAGGCGGGCCCGTTCGCGAACGCCTTGTCCCGGTTGACCAGGACGGCCTCGGCGGCCTCCGGCCCCTGGACGGTGCAGGTCCGCATGCCGAGCAGCCAGCCCCACGCGATCGGGCCGTACTCCTCGTAGCGGCGCCGGGCCATCCCGATGGGGTCGCGCATCACGCTGAGGGTGTTGCCGACGTACGGGATTCCGGGGACGCCGGGGACCGCCTTGAGTCCGCTGCCCTCCGGCGGCGGCGCGAGCACGCTCGTCATGAACCCTCCGGACGCGCCGCCCGGGCGGGGGCCGGGGCGGCGTGCAACAAAAGTGCAGTTTCTGTCGCTTTGTTGTAACGCAACGGACGCCCGTAAGTCCAGACTTACGGAAGGTGAGTTACGCCGCCGGACGCGGGCGCGCGCAGCAGCCGCCGCCGCGCCGCCTCCGTCAGCGGCCGGTACGCGCCCGCCCGGTCCCGGTAGTACGTCCGCCCGTCCGCCGCCGCCGGGACGCCCTCCGCGCGCAGCGGCGCCGTCCGCAGCCGCCGCCCCGCCGTGACGGGCACCTCGTCCACCACCCGGACGATCGACGGCCGCAGCCCCGGCTCGACCCGCAGCAGCGCCTCCGACAGGTCCACCGGCTTCAGCTCGGCCACCCCGCGCAGGCTGACGGCCGCCGCCGCGAGCTCGGTGTCGCCGACCGGGACGCCGTAGACCGCGACGATGTCGATGTACGGCAGGTCGCCGAGCGCGTCCCGGATCGGCCCCGGCGGGACGATCCCCTCCGCCGTGCGGATCAGCTCCGCGTCCCGCCCGACCAGCCAGAAGTCGCCGTCGGCGTCGCGCCGGAACAGGTCGCCGGTGATCGTCCACGCGTCCTCGGGACGGAACACCCCGCGCACCGGCCGCGCCGCCGACCCGAGCGCCGACGGCCGGACCCGGGCGAGCAGCATGCCGATCTCGCCGGGCTCGCACTCGACCCCGAGGCCGTCCGGGCCCTGCACGAGGCGGCCGCTCTCCAGGTCGTAGCGGGCCAGCCGCACCTCGGCGCTGCCGGGCAGGGGGCGGCCGAGCGAGCCGGGCTTCTTGCCGCTGAGGTTGACCAGGATCGCCTCGCCCTCGGTCGAGGCGTAGAACTCCAGCACCCGCGCGGGCGCGAACCGGTCCTCGACCCGCCGCCACAGGTTCCGCGGCATCCCCGACCCGATGAACAGCCGCACCGCGTGGTAGCGCTCCGCCGGGTTCGGCGGCGCGTTCACCAGGTCGCGCAGCAGCGTCCACGTGTAGGACGCGACGGTCACCCCGTAGCGGCGCGCCTCGTCCCAGAACGTCGCCGGGTCGTAGCCGCTGGCGAGCGCGAGCCGCGCGCCGCCCGCGACGGCGCCGCCGAGGCTCATCAGCAGCGCGGACGGGTGCTGCAGCGGCGTGATGCTGTAGACGGTGTCGGCCGGGGACAGCGCGGCGGACGAGGCCGTGCCGAACGCCGACAGCGCCCACCGCCGGTTGGTGATCCGGTTCGCGCGCAGGTGCTCGCCGTCCCCGCTGAAGATCACGAACGCGAGGTCGCCGGCGCGCCCGGGGTTCGGCCGGTACCAGCGCGGCAGCTCCACGGTGTCCGGGTCGATCAGCTCCATGTCGGTCAGCGGCCCGCGCGCGCCCTGCCGCCCATCCTGCTGCCGGTCGCCGCGTCCCCCGCCGCCCAGCAGGAAGCCCTCCACGCCGTCCAGGCGCGCGGCCCGCGCGGCGTGCTCGGGGTCGGCGATCACGCGGGTGACCCCGCTCAGCCGGGCCTCCGCCGCCGGATCCCCGTCCGGGCGCAGCAGCACCGCGACGGCGCCGAGCCGGCTCAGCGCCGCGACGAGCGCCAGCGCCGACGGCCGCGTCCCCATCAGCACGCCCACGGCGTCGCCGTGCCGGACGCCGATGTGGACCAGCCCCCGCACGACCGCGTCGATGCGCCGCTTCGCCGCGTCGTGGGTGTGGGCGCGCCCCTGGTAGAGGAAGAACACCTCCTCCGGCATGCGCCGCGCCTGCTCGTCCAGGAGCAGGCCCATCGACATCCGCGTGTCGGAGTGGATCCGCTCCAGCCGGGCGAGCCGCGGCAGGTTCTGCGCGGCCTCCCCGGTCAGCTGCCGCGTCCCCTGGACGGCCCGCGCCGCCGTCCGCAGCGCCGAGCGCGCCGCGTTCGTCCCGATGCCCATCGCGAGCTGGAGGCCGTAGCCCGCCGGACCGCCGGGAAGGGACGCCGGCGGCGCCTCCTCGTCCCCGGTCACCGGCGCGACGATCTCCGGCAGGTCCCCGCCGCCCTCGCGCCAGCGCACCCACGCCGCCACCGACGGCCACGTCCGCGAGATCGCGAGGCTGCCCACCACGAGCCCGAAATGCCCGGCCCGCAGGCACGCCTCGTACACCTGGGCGCGCGGCGCGGCCCGCCGGATCCCGCGCACCATCGGCGGCGCCGCGATCTCGTCGACCTCGCCGACGAACGTCAGCACCGGGCAGGTGATGTCGGCCAGCGTCACCAGCCGGTCGCCGATCACGAACCCGCCGGTCAGCATCCGGTTGTGCTGGATGAACTGCCGGATGAACTCCGCGAGCGCCGGGCCGGGCCACGACACCCAGCCCTCCCGCTCCAGGAACCGGCGCTGCCGCTCGCGCGGCGCCAGCCGCTCCCGGTCGTGCAGCTGCATGATGAACTCGGCCCGCGACCGCACCGACTTCACCGGGCTGAGCAGCTGGAACCCCAGCCGCGTCACCCAGCCCGGCACCGCGAACCCGCCGAGCATCCAGTCCGGGATCCGCTCGGCGCCCTCCGTCGCGATCCAGCTCGGCAGCCCGAACGGCAGCCCCACGCTGGTGTCGGACGGGCTGCCGAACGTCACGATCGACGCGACGCCCTCGCTGCGCCGGTACGCCGCCGCCTGGTAGACGAACATGCCGCCCTGCGAGTACCCGGCGAGGTGGACGTCCCGCCCGGTGATCGCGCGGACCCGGTCGATCGCGTCGCTGACCGCCACGACGTGGTCGGTGACGGTCCGCTCCAGCCCGCCGGGCTCGCGCTCGGGCGCGCCGAAGTCGACCACCCACGGGTCGACGCCGAGATCGCGCAGCACGCCGACCGCGCTGACCCGCGAGGAGATGTCGTACACCTCGGCGGTGATCATCAGCGGCGGGACGAGCAGCACCACCGGACCGTCCGCCGACTCCGGGAAGTAGTGCCGGAGCCGGTACACCCGCTGCTCGGCCACCACCTCGAACGGGGAGGCGTCCTCCTCGGTGTCGAGGCCGCCGAAGCGGGCGACCTCGAGGGCGTTCTGGGCGGTGGAGCCGAGGCGGGAGCCCAGGCGAAAAAGCGTCGTGGCAACAGACGGCATCGTCGACCTCTCAGAGCGTCAACCCATGTTGTCCGTTATCACCGGCTTTAGCAATTGGACGCCCCGTACAGAGGCTCACTTCACAGCGCCGGCCCTTTCCGCACGCGAAGCGGGCTACGGGACGACGCGGGCGCCGTCCATCTTCCCGTCCTTGAGCCGCTCCCACATGTACCGGCGGCGGGGCTTGCCGCTGGACGTGCGCTGGATCAGCCCGGTGCCGACGACGATCGTCACCTCGACGTCCTCGCCGACCCGGCGGCGCAGCGTCTCGCGCACCTCGGGCACCCACGCGTCGTCGAGCGTCTCGGCGAACAGCGCGAGGCCCTTCTGCCCGGCGCCCGGCACCCCGACGACCACGATGCGGCCCTTGCCGAGCCCGCTCACCTCGGCGATCTTCGATTCGAGGTCCTCGACGTAGACGGACCGGCCGCGCACCTTGATGCTGTCGCCCATCCGCCCCAGCACGAACAGCTGGCCCTCGTGGAAGAAGCCCGCGTCGCCGGTGTGGACCTCGCCGTCGATGAACCGCGTCGACTTGGCCTCCGCGCCCGCGAAGTAGCCGGGGCACGCCGACGCGCCGCCCACGACGATCTCGCCGAGCACGCCCTCGGGCACCGCCCGGCCCTCGTCGTCGACGATCCGGACGGGCACGTCCTCCTCGGGCGTCCCGCAGCCGACGATCCACCCGGCCTTCGCGCCGAGCGAGCGCGGCCCGAGCGAGTGCTGCTCCAGGATCCGCACCGGCGTCCCGAACGACAGCGACTCCGGGTCGGGCCGGACGGCCAGCGGGTCGCGCAGCTCCTTGTCCATCGTGACGAGCAGCGTCGTCTCCGCCATCCCGTACGCCGGGCGGAACGCCGTCCGGGAGAACCCGAACGGCTCCAGCAGCTCCGCGAACACCTCCAGCGAGTGCGGGTCGATCGGCTCCGCGCCGATCAGCGCCATCTTCCAGCCGGACAGGTCGAGGCCCTCCAGCTGCTCCGGCTTCACGCGCCGCGCGCAGTACGCGTACGCGAACGGCGGCGCCGCCGTGTGCTGCGCCTCGGCGAAGCACCGGATCCAGCGTGCGGGGTCGCGGATGAAGTGGTCGGGGCGCATCAGCCGCAGCATCCCCTGCCGGGCGATCGGCGTGAGGAAGCAGCCGATCAGCCCCATGTCGTGGTACAGCGGCAGCCACGACGCGACGACGTCGTCGTCCTCGAACCCGGCCGAGCGGGCGATCAGCTCGCTGTTGGCCTCCAGGTTGTCCCAGGTGACCATGACGCCGCGCGGCGCGCCGCTGGACCCGGAGGTGAACTGCAGCAGCGCCAGCTCGCCGGCGGGCTGGACCTCGGCCTCGGCCGCCGCCTGCCGCGGCAGCCACGGCTCGCCGGGGAGGCCGGCCTGCGCCATGGCCCGTCCCGCGTAGTCCGCGAGGTCGGTGGACGCGGCGACGAGCACCGGCTTCGCCTGCCGCAGGATCGCGGCGACGTGCGCGACGTAGTCGTCGCCGTCCTGGAACAGCGGCGGGGTGATCAGGCAGACGGTGGCGCCCGCGGCCCACACGCCGAAGTAGGTCTCGATGCAGGTGAAGTCCGTGGGCAGGATCAGGCAGACGACGTCGCCCGGGCGGACGCCCTCCTCGATCAGCGCTCCGGCCGTGCGACGAGCGGCGGAGGCCAGCTCACCGTAGCCGCGGAAGTCCCAGCCGCCGTCGTCGGCCGCGAGGTGGACGCCGCGTCCGGTGTTCGGCTTGTCCAGCCAGTCCCGCAGCGCAGATGCCATCGTGTCCCCTTCAGACATGCTTGCTCGGTCACCCACGTGACTCGCGGGTAACTTCACCAGCACCGCGCGTCCGGCGTCAACCGGGCCGACCGGCAAACAGACCACCCGGTCATTTGGAGAGATCCAACAACTCAGACACGCTCGGGTTTGTCACCCCGGAGGGCCTGCGCGGCCCGCGCGGCGCCCCGCCACCCGACCAGCACCAGCCCCAGGAAAGCGAGCGCGACCAGCACGAACGTGAACGCGATCCCCTGCCCCGAAACGATCCGCAGGACCATCCCCACCACGACCGTCGACAGCCAGACACCGGCCCCCACCGGCACCGCGTCGGCCCGGCGCCGCCACGCCCGCAGCAAGGCCCATCCCGCCACGACCCCCACCAGAAAAGGCCACGCGGTACCGAGGAAGCCCGTCACGCTCCCGGCCTCGTCATGCGAGCTGCGCCCGATCCCCACGAACACCAGCACGCAGCAGACATCGAGCGCACCCGCCACCACATTCCGCATACGTCCAGGCTATGTCCGCCTTCGGGCAGCCCCGCGACGCCCCCGGCATATCGTCCTACGATGATTCCGTCGCCGACGAGAGGACCGGCCATGACCTACGTCCTGGTGCACGGAGCCTGGCACAGCCCCTGGTACTGGCGGGACGTGACGCCCCGCCTGGACGGGCCGGCCGTCACCGTCGACCTGCCCAGCTGCGGCCCCGCCCACGGCGACCTCCATGACGACGCCCGCGCGATCCGCGACGTCCTGGACGCGCACTCCGACGTCACCCTCGTGGCCCACTCCTACGGCGGCATGCCCGCGACCGAGGCGGCCGCGGACCATCCCGCCGTGAAGCACCTCGTCTACGTCGCCGCCTACAACGCCGGCGAGGGCGAGACGCTCATGGGGTTCGGCGCCCAGGCCGGCGACGAGCCGAACGTCAACCCCGAGGTCGACTGCGACTTCACCGGCGACGGCCTGCTCGCCTTCAAACCCGACCGCGCCGAGCACGTCCTCTTCCACGACTGCCCCGACCCCCGCGAGGCCGCGAGCCACCTGCGCCCCATGGCCCCGCCCTTCGCCCAGCAGTCGCCCAATGCGGTCGCGTGGAAGACGATCCCGTCCACCTACGTGGTCTGCACGCAGGACCGCGCGACCGCCGTGGGCGTCCAGCGGGCCCTCAGCACCCGCGCCGCCCGCGTCCACGAGCTCCCGTCCAGCCACTCCGCGTTCCTGTCCCACCCGGCCCGCCTCGCCGAGATCATCAACGGCGCGCGCTAGCAGCTGCCGCGCTCCCCCTTCAAGGCGGCCGTGAGCGCGTTCGCGAGCGTCCCGGGGCTGGGCCTGCGGGCGCCCCGGACCCCCGCACGCGCGTTGAGCACCTGCTCGACGCAGCCGCGGAACGTCTCGCTGAACTGCGCGTAGTACGGCGTGACCGGCCGGAGCCGGGCCTGGTAGAGCGCGGCCTTCAGGGTGGTCGCGAACTGCGAGAACCGCTCGGGCGTGGGCAGTTCCTCCGCCGTGTACTTCGGATCCTTGCAGGGCGTCGCGTCGTCGAAGACGGAGGTCCGGGTCGGCGTGAACCCGCCGCAGACGAACAGCCGGTGCTGGGAGTCCCTGCTGGTGAGGAAGTCGATGAGCCGCCCCGCCTCCGCGCGGTGCTCCGACCGCGCGGACACCGCCAGGTCCCATCCGCCGAGCACCGTGAGCCCGGGCTTCGGCAGCGTCGCGACGTCGAAGCCGCTCCCGACCCGCGGATCGGCGGTGAGCGCCCTGAACGCGAACGGCCAGTTGCGCATGAGCGGGGCGCGCCCGCTCGCGAACGCCTCGAGAGAACCGTCCTCCATGTAGGCGCGCGACGCCGACAGTGCCGGGCCTGCGCCGGCGAGGCGGTCGAGCCCGCTGAGGAGCTGCTGGGCGGTCTGCACGTCCACCCTCGCCACGTCGCCGCTGAGGACCGCCCCGCCCTGGGTGTTCCAGATGACCTCGAGCGCGTTGGCGGTGAGCCCCTCGTAGTTCTCGAGCTGCGCCGCGTACCCCCGGCGGAGCAGGTCGTCCCACGACCCCGGCGCCTTCTCCCCCTTCCGCACGTACAGCAGGCCGGCATCGGTGAACCACGGGACCGCGTACTGGCGCCCGTCCCACCGTCCCGTCGCCATGGTCTGCGGGACGAAGTCGGCCGGGTTGTCCATCCAGGAGTCCCGGACCTCCGCGAGGAAGCCGCGCTTCGCGTATTCGGGCAGCCAGGCGACGTCGACGAGCAGCACGTCGTAGGCGCAGCTCCCCGAGTCCAGGGCGGCCGCGATCTGGCTGCGGGTCGTGTCCGTCGACCGCGCCACCTCGATCAGGGCGGCCGGCTCCTTCGGGTGCGTCCTGTTCCAGTCCTCGACGAGGCGCCGCCGCTGGAAGTCCGGGCTGACGTCGACGTCCGTCGCGATCGTCAGGCCGCGGTGCTTCCCGCACCCGTGGAAGAGGGGGCGGTAGCCCATCGACCACCGCACCACCAGGCCCGCGCCCACCAGCAGGACGAACGCCGCCAGCGACGAGAAGAGGCGCCTGTGCCTTGCGAAGACGTGCACCGTCACCCCCAGAAGACGTCGGCCATCACGAGGCTCACGAGGTCCTCGACGGCGGCCTGCGGCCTCCCGATGCAGGACCCCGGGCCGAAGGCGGCGGCGATCGACGCGACGGGCTCGGCCCCGCAGTCCCCCGGCCCGGTCGGGACGATCAGCAGGCGCAGCCCGGGCTTGTCCGCCCGCAGCCGCCCGGCGAGGTCGCGGGCCTGCGCGGCGGCGTCGCGGTTGGTGGCGGGGGCCTGCCCGTCGGTCAGCACCACCAGCGTCTGCTTGCCGCGCTGCAGCCGCCCGGCCGCCTGCTCGATCGCGGTGGTCAGGGCCAGGTCCCGCCCGTTGGTGACGGCCCGCTGGATCGCGGCCTGCACGCCGGGACGCGCCGCCTCGTCGCCGGACGAGGCGACCGGCCCGGTCTCCGGCCTCGTCACGGCGGAGAAGAGGAACAGCGACGTCGGGGCCGTCGGCCGGACGTCGCCCACGATGCGCAGCGCCAGGTCCTGCGCGCGGCCGAGCCGCGGACCGCCCTTGGTCACGGGATTGGCCATCGAGCCGGAGACGTCGATCAGCAGGCTCAGCGGGTACGCGGGCCGCGCGCCGGCGTAGCAGTCCTTCACCTCCTGCAGCGACCCGACGCACCCGGCGTCCCCGCGCAGACGGTGAGGCGGCACCGCGTCGGGGACCATGTGACCGTCCCGCAGGCTCCGCACCGCACCGTTCTCAGCGGGGAGCTTTCCCGAAACGGTGCGCAGCCCCTCCCGCGCGAGTTGCCCGCCGTCGAGCCATTTCCGGAAGTCCGCCACCGCCTTGTCGCGCCGGGCGGTGTCCTCTCCGGGCCACCGAACGTGGACGAAGGGGTGGTCGAGCACCGGAAGGTCCGTCGTGTAATAGGGAAAGAGCCGCCATTTCTGCGAAGGCGGCCCGCTGCGGCAGCCCGTCCCCGCGGCCAGCACGTCCCCGTGGTCGTATCTCGCCAGCAGATCCTCGGGCACAATGACGGCGACGTCACCGGACGGATTCTTCCCGGCCGCGTCGTCGTCGCGGAATGCGCACAGCATCGACGCCGCGTCGCCGGCGGTGATCCTGCTCTGGTCGAGGATCTTCTCGACCGGTTCCCGGTCGCCGCCGGCCCATCCGTTCCGCAGCGCCTGGTGCAGCACCGGCGTCGCCAGCAGCGCCGAATCCGACGTGTCGGGGGAAGGCCGGGCGACGGAATTCAGCACCTGGTCGGCGCTGAACACATGCAGTAACGCGGCCAGGCTCTGCCGTCCCTGGTCTCCCGCCAGATCCTGCCGGTCCGCGTCGCCGAACACGCCCATGACCACCGGGGACGACCCCACGGACCCGCCGATGTCCAGGTCGGCCTTCGCCCGCAGGGGGTTCTGTTTCGCCGAGCAGGTGCCGTCCTGCCGCACGCCCTCTGCGACGGTCCGGTCGGCGGGTATCCAGACGTCCGGCTGCGAGCCGAGGAGCGTCGCCCGCGCGGCCAGGGAGCAGTCCTCGCCGTCCGGGCTCGTCCATCCCCGGGCGAACCCGTTCTTGACCTCGTCGGTGGGCGCGTCACCCGCGACGTCGACGGTCATCCCCGGGCACCCGTGCTCCGCCTTCTCCGCCACGTACCGCTGGGCCGCCGCGGTCAGGGACGCGACGCTCTCCGCATCGGTGACGACCCGCAGGTCGGCCCCGCACCCACCCGAACCGGACAACGGCACGACAAAAATCAGCGGGATCACCACGACCGCGGCCACGATCCCGGGCCACGACCACTTGACCCCAACCGCGACGACCACCGCGGCCTGAGCGAAGCCGGCCTTGACCTTCGCCCATCCTCCCGGAACGGCGACCACAAAGGCGCCCACGGATCCGGCGACGAAAAGCACCTGCGCCCACCACGGCCAGCTGAGCAGGAACCCGTGGTAGACCCCGACCAATACCCCGAACAAGGTGACCGCTATACCCAGGACAGTCAGTCCTTGAAGGCCTCTGTTCGGCCGTTCGGGGCCACCCTCCGAGGACATTCCACTCCCATCGGATGAGCGAGAATGCACGTCCCCCCGGGCTCGCACCACCCAGTCTAGGCAGCCCCCACCCGGCCGACCACAACGTATTCGTAACAGTCGATCATTCTAATTCGGACACAGAAAATCCCCGTTAAGCACCGATCACCTTCCACCCCCCAGGCGGCAAGCACCATTCCCCCCGAAGGGGGCAAGGGGCGAAGCCCCAAAGAGGGCGCAGAGCACCAACCCGCACAAGCAGGACGAAGGGCGAAGCCCGAGGAGCCGCGCTGGCGGTGATCCGCGTCCCGGTGCCGCTCGCCGACCGGTTCGTCGACCCCGCCGTCATCCGCCGGGCGCTGCTCGACGACG
>NZ_JBEZJL010000057.1:0-68172 GCF_040651755.1 Actinomadura sp. NPDC048394
CGGCCGAGGTGCTGGCGGGGGAACACGTCGGTGAGGATGGCGGCGCTGTTGGCCAGCAGCATCGCGGCGCCGGCGGCCTGCAGCACCCGCAGCCCGACCACGGTCCAGGCCGTGGGCGCCAGGCCGAGCAGCAGGCTCCCCAGTGTGTAGGCGGCGAGCCCGGCCAGGTACATGGCCCGGCGCCCGAACATGTCGGCGAAGCGGCCGAAGACGATGATCAGCACCGTGTTGGCCAGCATGAAGGACAGCAGGATCCAGCTCGCCTGCACCGGGCCGGCGCGGAAATGCCGGACCACCGCGGGCAGCGCCACGTTGAGCGAGTTCCCGCCCAAGCCCATTAGAACGCTGGCCATCGTCACCACCGACAACGTCCACCAGGCATTGCGCGAGGGCACAGCGGCGAGGTGGGGACGGTCGGTGTCGACGTGCGCGGGACAGCTCACGCTCGTCCCTCCGTGCGGCCCATGAATCCAGGGTATTGGAACGTTTTTCTAATATCTAGTTCTAGAATGGAGCTTGGGATGGCGGCGTTCGGTCGTGCGGGTCAGCGCAGGGATCGCGCCGCGGCGCGCCGTCCCGGCCCTCGCCGAGGTTCACCTCAAGGGGGCCACCTCCTACAGCCTGACCAGCGAACTCAACGCCTGGGCCGCCCAGCGCACACCGAGGCCGTCGGTTTCGAAACGCTCCGTCGGCAGGGCGACGATCATTGCCAGCCGCGCATGTCGACCGGCCATCGCTCGATCACCTGTTCGCCGTCGACCAGGTGGAGGGTGTCGTGGAGGGTCACGGTCGGGTCGACGTGGGCGGGGAGCACGCGGATGAGGTCGCCTACCGCGGGTCGGGTGCCGTCTTCGGTGCTGAACGTGGTGTGTTCGTCGGAGCAGAACCAGACCTTGGCGCCGTCGATGCTCGGGAGGCCCTGGTCGAGACTGTGCGACTTGAGCCCGACGTCGACGACGGCCCATTCGGGTGACACCGAGATGACCCGGCCCAGGACGGACAGGGCCTGCTGGAACGGCTGTCCGAGCTCTCCGTACGCGGTGTCCATCAGGGCGTAGGAGCCGGCCTGGATCTCGGTGGCCCAGGTGTTGACGGCGTAGGTGCCGGTGCCGCCGGCGCTGATCAGGTCACCGCCGACGTCGGCGCTCGCGGCGAGCAGCAGCTCCATCGCCTGTCCGGTGCGTTCCCGGCGTTCGTCCTGCGACTGCACGAGCATGAGGTGCCCCTCGTAGCCCATGACACCGCGTACGGACAGTCCGGTCTTGCGGGCGAGGTCGGCGAGGGGGCCGGCGTCGGCGGGCGGGCAGCCGCAGCGCGGCAGCCCGACGTTGACGTCGATGATGACCTCGCGGACTCCGCCGGCGGCGGCCGCCTCGATCGTCTCGGCGGAGTCCACGGCGACCGTCACCCGATGCCCGTCCTGGACGAGGCGTCCCAGGCGGCGGGTGTCGAGCACCTCGTTGGCGAGCAGGAGGTCCTCGCCGAGCCCGGCCGCGGCCATCGCCTCGACCTCGCGGATCGTCGCGCACGTGAAGCCGGCGTGCCCGTTGGCGTGCTGGAGCCGGGCCAGACTCGTGCACTTGTGCGCCTTGACGTGCGGCCGGAGCCGCGCCCCCGGCAGCGCCGCGCTCATCGTGTCGAGGTTGTGCCGGAGCACCGCCCGCTCGACCAGCAGCGCAGGCGTCTGAAGTTCCTTGACCAGCATGTGTCCTCCCGGCCTGTCCGGCTCCCAGTATTCGCCTCGACCCACCGCTGATGATGTTCCGCTGCCTGACCGGCCACCCCTTTGCCGGGCCGCGGGGCTAGTGTCCGGCCAGTTCGGCAACGACCGGGGCGAGCGTGTCGGCGAAGTCGGCGCCGAAGACGAAGTAGGAGAAGCCGAGCTCCTCGCGCCGCCGCTGGATCTCCTCGACGGCCGCCGCAGGGTCTTCCGGAAGTACCGCCAGCGAGTCCGCGGCGTGGAGGGCGGCGGGGTCGGTGTCGGGGGACGCCATGAAGGGCGCGACGGCGTCGCCGATCACCGCCACGTGCTGGGCGAGTTCGACGTCCCGGGTGAGGCGGGTGCGGAAGTCGCGGACCACCCGGGTGATCTCGTCCCGCTCGTCTCCCGGCATGAGGGCGATGGCGACGGTGTCCGCGAGGTCGGCCGCCAGCGCCCGCGCCTTCGGCCCGCGCACGGCCATCACCACCGGCGTGTGCAGGTCGGGCCCGTCGAGATCCCGCAGCGCCGTCACGGTCTCGCGCATCTGGGTCAGCCGCTCGCTCGGTGGGACGACGGGCAGTCCCAGGTCGCGGAGTTCGTCTTCGATGCCGGGCCGGCCGGTGCCGATGCCCATCTCGAAGCGACCCTCGGTGAGCACCGACAGCGAGTGCGCCTCCCACGCGGTGCTCCAAGCCGGGCGCAGCGGGGAGGCGTACACCCAGCTGCCGACCCGCAGGTCGGTGAGGGTGGCCGCGACGGCCAGCGTGGGCGCCGGCGCCGGCTGCCACTGCGGGACGTCGGGCATCAGCAGCGTGGAGTATCCGCTGTCCGCGATACGGCGCAGCCGCTCTCGCCACGTCGGCAGGTCCGTCCTGAGCGGGGCGACGACCCCGAACCTGAAGGGCTTGGTTCCGCCGTTCGCCGTTGAATCGGTCATCGTTCCCGTCCTCGCCATTGTGGTTCCGGCTCTGCCGAGGCTCCGTGGTCGGTGCCTCACCCTTGCTACGAACGCCGATGTCCCGATCCGACACCGCCTCCCGAGAATTCTGCCGGGGATCTTTCCGGGACGCCGGACGTTCGTGCCCGAACTGCGCGACTCCGGTTCCGCATCGGGGGCGGGGCGTGCTGATGGTGGCGCGCGGGGGTGGTTCGGTAGCGGGGCCCGTGGTATCGATGGCGGGCATGAGCGAGACGCCTATCCCGTACGTCGGCGACCACAACGGGCCCACGCGGGTCCTGCGCCTCCACACACGTCGCGGGGTGGTCGCCAAGGCGGGCCTCACCGTCGGCGTCGACGGCGCCCACTACCACCAGGGTTGGGGGAGTGCGGCCTTCGAGATCCCGGCGGATAGGCCAGTGCACGTCAGCGTGTCACAGGGAGGCGGTCAGGTCGGGGTCGCCGCCACGGTCCTCACCCCGGAGCAGCCGGCTGAGCTGGAGTACCGCGGCCCTGCGGCGCTGTACCTGGCGGGCACCATCGGAGCCCCCGGCACCGTGAAGCAGCGCGGCTGCCTGCTCCAACTCGCGATCCTCGCTCTCGTGCCCCTCGTGCTGCTGGCGCTCGTGATCGTCGTCCTCTTGGCCGGATGACCGCCGGCGCGCCGCACCGGCCGCAGATCCGGCCGGGCGGTCGTGCCGTGGTGGACGGGGTCGGGTGCGCCCTCAGCGCCAGCCGAGTTCGGGTGCCACGTGGGTCAGGATGTTCTCCAGGACGTGCGCGTTGTAGTCCACACCGAGCTGGTTGGGGACCGTGAGCAGCAGCGTGTCCGCGGCCTGGATGGCCTCGTCGTCGGCGAGCTGCTTGACCAGCACGTCGGGTTCGGCCGCGTACGAGCGTCCGAAGACCGCCCGGGTGTTCTCGTCGATCATTCCGATGTGGTCGCCCGAGTCGGCGTTCCGGCCGAAGTAGGCGCGGTCCAGATCGCTGGTCAGCGCGAAGATGCTGCGGCTGACCGAGACACGCGGCTCGCGCCGGTGTCCGGCGTCCTTCCACGCCTGCCGGTAGGCCTCGATCTGCTTGCGCTGCTGGACGTGCAGCGGCTCGCCGGTCTCATCGTTCTTGAGCGTGGAGCTTTGCAGGTTCATGCCCAGCTCGGCCGCCCACACGCCGGTGGCGTTGGAGCTCGAGCCCCACCAGATGCGGTCGCGCAGCCCTGCGGAATGCGGTTCGATGCGCAGCAGCCCGGGCGGGTTGGGGAACATGGGGCGTGGGTTCGGCTGGGCGAAGCCCCTGCCCTGCAGCACCGTGAGCAGTACCTCGGTGTGCTTGCGCGCCATGTCGGCGTCGGTGTCGCCCTCGGGCGGCTCGTACCCGAAGTACCGCCATCCGTCGATGACCTGCTCCGGCGATCCCCGGCTGATGCCGAGCTGCAGCCGCCCGCCGGAGATCAGGTCGGCGGCGCCGGCGTCCTCGGCGAAGTACATCGGGTTCTCGTACCGCATGTCGATCACGCCGGTGCCGATCTCGATGCGGGACGTCTTCGCGCCGATCGCGGACAGCAGCGGGAAAGGAGAGGCCAGCTGCCTGGCGAAATGGTGCACCCGGAAGTAGGCGCCGTCGGCGCCGAGTTCCTCCGCGGCCACGGCGAGATCGACCGACTGCAGCAGTGCGTCCGCCGCCGACCGCGTCCGCGAGCCCGCGACGTCGCTCCAGTGACCGAACGAGAGAAAACCGATCTTCTTCACACCGGCGTCAACCATCTCGGTGCCTGCGAGATTCCAGAGCGGCCGACCACGCGGCGGCCCGCGGCCACCGGCCGTCACGAATCAGGCCGTCACCGACCGTCCGGCAGGAGGCGGCGAGGGGTCAGACGATGCGGGTGCAGAGGGTGCGTCCCCGGATCTCCCAGTGGACCCTTCTGCCGCCCGGCGGGCAGGCACCGCTGGTGTACGCGGTGATGCGCAGGACGAAGTCGTAGTCCCCGGGAGCGGAGCCGTCCCCGCACGGCCACGACGTCATCAGATCCGAGTTGTCGATGGCGACCGAGTTCTCGTTGGCGTCCTTCGTGTCAAGGAAACACCGGTGCGTTTCCGCCGTCCCCGATGATGGCCCAGGCGGCGAAGGCGACCAGCAGGACGCCCACGACCGCGGCAGCGGCCACCGGTAGCTTCATCCGTCCGAGCGGTGGAACCCGCCGGCCGCTCCCTGGGACGTCCCGCGGCGGAGGCGCCGGCACCTCGGTCTCGGCCACCCGCGTGGCGATCATCGTGCTGACGGCCTCGGGCAGCGGGGCGTCCTCGCCCTCGGCGAGCGCGGAGCAGCGTTCGAGGATCACGTCGAGGCCGGGCCGGTCCTGCGGGTCCTTCTCCAAACCGGACGCGATCAGCGGGAGCAGCGGCTCCGGCACGCCGGACAGGTCGGGATCCTCGTTGACGACGCGGTAGCCGAGGGCCTCGATCGGGCCCTCGCCGAAGGGCCGCCGTCCGGTGGCGGCGAAGGCCAGCACGGCGGCCAGGCAGAACATGTCGCTAGGCGGCCCGACCTCGCGGCCCCGGAACTGCTCGGGCGACATGAACCCGGGCGTGCCGACCACGCTGGTGCGGGTGGTCTGCGAGGTGGCATCGAGCGCGCGGGCGATGCCGAAGTCGATGATGCGGGGCCCGTCCTGCGCGAGCAGCACGTTGCCGGGCTTGAGGTCCCGGTGGACGACGCCCCGCTCGTGGATCGCCATCAGCCCTTCGGCCAGGCCCGCGCCGAGCGCCGCGACCGCCGCCGCGGAGAACGCGCCGTGCTCGCCGACGGCCTCGTGCAGCGTCGGCCCAGCGATGTACTCGGTCACCAGCCAGGGCGGGTCGGCGTCGGCGTCGGCGTCCACCACCTGGACGGTGTGGATGCCCCCGACCCGCCGCACCGCGGCGACCTCCGCCTCGAACCGCCGCCGGAACTGCGCGTCCTCCGCCAGGTTCGGGTGGATGACCTTGACCGCGACCGGACGGCCGCCCTTCGAGCGGCCCAGGGCACGGGCGGGGCCGGTGCCGCGGGTCCGTGCTAGACATCTGCCGCATGGAACGACGAACCGTGCGCTGCTACCGGTATCTGTTGATCATGGCGGTGCTGGTGGTGTTCCTGGCCGTCAGCGCCGGTCTGCTGATGCGAGCACTGCTCCGGGGTTTGGCGTACCTGGAGACGCTCGGCGCGATCATCCTTCTGGCCGTCCTCGCCGCAGCCCTCGTGACGGCCGTCGCCGCGCTGCGCGGCCGCGCCATCGTCGACGACCAGGGCGTCACGATCGTGGGCGCGCTGCGCCGCTGGCGCTACGCCTGGGACGACGTCACCGAGATCTCCCTGCACGCATCGCTGCGCTACTGGGAGGTGTACCTGCGCACGGACGACGCCGAACGCCGGGTCTTCTTCTATCCGGTTGGAGTGTTCGCGCCCCCGGCCGCCGGAGAGCGCCACTCCACACCCCCGCCCTACACCCCGCCCGGCCTGGCGAATCTCTATGCGCGCCTGACCGGGCCTCTTGGCTAGAACGTGCCGCAGTCGGCGGGGTCCCCGGGACCGGGCCGACAAGATCAACCCACACGTGTTGAGCTATATGCTGACCTGCGCAGATTTCGCCGAGCAGGATCGATCAGGGTGACGGGACAGCGATGCCGACTCACGAGTGGACCATGGCCGAAGACGACTACGGCTCGCGCGCGCGTCCCAGGCGGAAGACCTTCCTGATCGTCACCTTGGCCGTGGCGGGGCTCCTGGGAGTGCTCGGCGTGCTCTACCTGACCGGCACGCCAGGCGCGAGCACCCAGTCCCTCGGCCCGAAGAACTACAGCACCCACGTCGAATGCCAGGTGGACACGAACGGATCGCAGGGCACGGTGACCATCAGCGGCACGATCACGGGTAACGCGACGAGGTACGCGGTCACCGTCGAGGTTCTGGACGCGGCCTCTCGCCAGCGGATCGGCCTGCAGACCTTCGACGTCCGGGGCACGAAGGCCTTCGCGGGAACCACCGCGGCGCAAGCTCCGATCGGACCCGCGGGCATCGAATGCAAGATCGTCAAGGACGACTAGAAACATCGCCTCATTCGATGAGGTGACGGCGCCGGGCCAGAGCGGCGCCGAGGCCGTCGTCAGGCGGAGCTGGAGCAGCGCGACGAGCCGCTCCTCCGGGTCGTCCAGAGAGAGGTCGGCGGCGCGCCGGACGCGGTGCCGCAGCGTGTTCGGGTGGACGTGCAGGAGCGCCGCCGCATCCGCCGCGCCGTCGCGCCCACCGGCCTCGACCTCACCGACCCCGACCAGCGCCTGGCCGCGATGCTTCACCTTCGCCTGGTCAGCGGGTCTATTGCAGCTCTTTCCGGACCTTGTGGAGGTAACTGAAGTCGTCCCGTTCCGGCCGGTAGGCGAGCATCGGGCGGATCTCCCGGGTCGCGATGTTGATGGCGTAACCGCTTACCGCTCCCATCAACCAGCCGACATCGGGAACCACCAGGGCTCCAAGGGCGGCTGCGGCGACGCCCACGGTGGCCGCGACGGACCGGCTCGCCCAGGCGATTCCGGCGGCCCGGCCCGCGGACCGGTGCTCCTTGGCCGCTTCGTCGAGTTCCCTTCGGAGTTCGGTGATGACGTCGGAAGGGTGCTCGTAGTCCCGGCGCAGGTCTCCGAGGAGCCGATGCACGGCCCGCATCAGGCGTGCGCGCTCGTCCGCATGGCGTTCGCGGAAGGCCAGGACATCGGAAAGCGAGGTGGTGGGCGCCGGCGTCGGCAGGACGCGTCCGAGTTCCACCTCCCAAGCCGCCTCGCGATCGCCGCGCACCGTCATGTGCATGGTCTGCCGACGTGCGGTCGGGCTGTCGGTGTACGGGTAGAGGGCGCCGTCCGCTCGCTCTTCGAGATCGACGGCGATCTCCCGCGCGAGCGTCGCGATGATCAGTTCTCCGACCGGTCTCGGCACCACGATGGGGCCGCTGTCGTCAGGCCAGGTGGCGAGGCGGAGCCGGAGGAGTTCCCGTTCGAGCCGGTTGGGGAGCTTGGTGGGCCACATGTGGAACGCGGGCTCCGTGCGGACCCCCGGCTGGACGGCCATCCGCCGCAATTGGGAGCTGAGCGCCTTCGCCCAGGTCGAGCGCCAGTCCGCTCCGTAAAGGGGTGCGCGTACGGTGAGCGGTCGGTAGAGCCCTCGGTCGCCGAGTTCTTTCAGCGGTGCGGGAACGGCGCGGTCGTAAAACCGCTTTTCCTGCGGTACGACGGACGCGAAGCCGTCCCAGTACAGCAGCGACTGGTAAATGACCTCTGGGGGCGGAACCACGAACGGGTAGTAGAGCAGCGCGCCCATCTGGCTCCCTCCAGCCTCTTCGAGAAAGGTTACTGATAAGGGTCCGCGAGGCTGAGTGATTTCGTGCGCCGTCCGACGGATGGGGCGGCGGGGTCACGGTGTTCTGGCTTGGTTCCCTGCCGTGTGTCGCGTCGAGTGGTCTGCGCGGTAGCGCGAGGGCGCGGTTCCGTACTGGTCGATGAAGGCTTGGCGGAGCGTCTCTGCCGTCCCGAATCCGCAGCGCCGGGCCACGCTCGCGATCGGGTGCGTCGTCGTCGCCAGCAGGTGGGCGGCCGCTTCGGTGCGGGCCTGGCGTACGTAGCGTCCCGGGGTGTGGGCGAGGTGCTGGAGGAACAGCCGGGTGAGGTGGCGCTCGCTCACCCCCGCCAGCCGGGCCAGGGCGGCGGTGCTCAGATCGCCGTCGAGGTTGCCGGCGACGTGGTCGGTGATCTGCTGGACGAGGCTGTGCTCGGGCTGCGGTGCGGCGGCGACGAACATGCTCATCTGCGCTTGGTCGCCCGGCCGCTGCAGGTAGGTCACGACCAGTTGCGCCACGCCGCGTGCCAGTTCCGGCCCGTGGTCGTCCTGGATGAAGGAGAGCGTCAGGTCGAGCGCGCTGGTGACGCCGGCCGAGGTGGTGATGTTGCCTTCGCGGATGTAGATCGGGCCGGGGTCGAAGACGACCTTCGGGTACCGTGCGGCGATCTCGTCGGCCCACATCCAGTGGGTGGCGGCGCGCCTGCCGTCGAGCAGCCCGGCCGCGGCCAGCACGGCGGAGCCGGTGCACACGGACGCGACCCGCCGGCTCTCCTTGGCCAGCCGGCGCACATGTCCGACGAAGCGGGGGTCGGCCGCGGCCTCGCGGTAGCCCAGCCCGCCCGACACGATCAGCGTGTCCAGCGGGCCCTTGAGCCGTTCGAGCGCTTCCTGCCCGTGCAGCGTCATCCCGTCGGTGCAGGTGATCGCCCGGCCGCCCGGGGTCGCGAGGAGCACCTCGTAGGGCGGGGTGGCGCCCCAGTTCGCCTCGTTCAACGTCGATGTCACGCAGGCGATGTCGAGCAACTGCGCCCGGTCGTATCCGACGACCACCATCAGCCGTTCGTCCACTCTCAGGACCCTATGCCGCCGCGACAGGAGTACCAAGTTTTCGGACATTGTCGCCACGTTTCGTTGCCGCTCGCGAATCGGTCTTCGATGGTGAGGTCACCCCCGGAAAGACACCGGTCATTCGCGGATGCCGGCCGGGGCTTTGATCATTGAAGGAGCACCGCATGTCCGATGTTCGCGTGCACAACTTCTCGATCTCGCTCGACGGCTTCGCCACCGGAGCGGGTCAGGCCCCCGGCGCCCCGTTCGGGCACGCCGGCGAACGCCTGCACGAGTGGATGTTCGCCACCCGTTTCTGGCATCAGATGGGCGGTGGCCCGGGCGGGAGCACCGGCGCGGACCACGCCGTCGCCGCACTGCACGGGCCCGGGATCGGCGCCGAGATCATGGGCGCCGGCAAGTTCGGTCCGCCCGGCTGGCAGGACGATCCCGGCTATCACGGCGCGTGGGGCGCCGACCCGCCGTTCCACACCCCGGTCTTCGTGCTCACCCACCGGCCGCGGCCGTCGATCGAGATGAAGGGCGGCACCACGTTCCACTTCCTGGACGCCCCGCCCGCCGAGGCGCTCGAGCGGGCCCGCGAGGCGGCCGGTGGCCAGGATGTGCGCCTGGGCGGCGGGCCGTCGGTGGTACGCGACTTCCTCGCCGAGGGGCTGGTCGATCACATGCACGTGGTGCAGGTCCCGATCCTGCTCGGCCGGGGTGTCCGGCTCTGGGACGGCCTGGAGTCGCTGGAGGACGCGTTCGACATCGAGGCGGTCTCGACGCCCTCGGGCGTCACCCATCTGACGTTCACGGCGAAGAGCCGGTGACCGCGATGCGATCGAGCCTCGGGCAACACGCCAGCCCTGAGGCGGGCCGGCTGTCCGCGCCGGCCCTCGACGTCGTCCTGACCGTGGCGCTGGGCGGCGCGCTGAACCTCCAGAGCGCGAGGCGGCGAACCCGCAGTTCCGCGCATTTCAGTCAGGCTTTCCGCAGCGCCTATGACTTTCACCGCTGTGGCCAGTTCGTAGGAGTGGGTCATGCGATTTCCGAGGTGGTGGCGGGCCGGTTCGCGGCGGCAGCCGGGTGACGGCGTAAGAAAGAAACAGGGCGCGCGGGCCTTGCGGATCCTCGGCCGTGGGCTGGTCGTCCTTGCGGCCTTGTTCCTCGTCCCGGGCGTGGAGTTCCTCGTCAGCGCGCGGGGCTTTGCTTCCTACAGGTACGCGCCGCCACCGGCCAGGCAACTCCCCGCAGTGGCTCCGCCTGCGCATGCTCCGGGCAAGCCCACCGTGGTGGTCGTAGTCGGCAACGCCGGTGCCAACGTGGCCGACACCCTCGTCCCGTACGACGTTCTGGCGAGCACGGGAAGGTTCAACGTCTACACGGTCGCACCCGAACGCCGGCCCGTGCCGCTGCTCGGAGGGCTGGACCTGGTCCCGGACCTGGACTTCGCGCAACTGAGCACGCGGCTGGGCGGCAGAGCGCCGGACGTCACCGTGGTACCGGAGATGCCGTCCGACGAGGACGGCGATCGCCGCGTCATCGGATGGCTGCGGAGCACCGCGAGTCGCGGGCTGGTGCTGAGCGTGTGCACCGGGGCGCGGCTGGCCGCCGACGCCGGTCTCCTCGACGGCCGCGACGCCACCACGCACTGGTACCGGCTCTCCGGCCTGCAGGACGCGCATCCCGCGGTGCACTGGCGGCGCGGCGTCCGCTACATCGACGACGGAAACGTGATCACCACGGGTGGGCTGCTGTCCTCGGTGGACGGGACGCTGCGGGTGATCGAGCGGCTGGCCGGCACGGACACCGCCGCCGCGGCCGCCCGGACCGTCGGCTGGCGCCATTACTCTCCCGGCGTGCCCGCGCGCATGCCGGAATCGCGGTTGTCCCCGTCCAACGCGATCGTGCACCTGCTCAACCTCGGATTCCGCTCGAACACCAGCAAGCTGGGGGTGGTGCTCACCGGCGGCGTCGGCGAACTCGAACTCGCCTCGATCTTCAGCCCGTATGCCGAGGTCAAGGCCGCCCGGACGGTCGCGATCGCGTCCACGGCCACCGTGCGGTCACGGCACGGGCTGACCTTCGTTCCGCGGAGACGTCTCGCCGACATCGGAGACGACGTCGACCGGCTGATGGTCCCGGGCACCACCGCCGCGGGGAACCCCGACCCCGCTATCGCAGCCGCCGCCCGCCGCGCCGGCGTCCCGCTGGAATACCCGCACCGGCGGCCGGGCTTCGCGTTCGACCCGGTGCTGCGTTCCATGGCCCGCACGTTCGACAGGCCCACGGCTAGGTGGACCCGCAAGATCCTGGAGTACCCCGCCGCCGATCTCGGCACGTCCGGCCCCGGCTGGCCGTGGACGCCCACCCTGCGCCTCGTGCTTTTCGGCCTGGCCGGTGTGGTCGCTCTGGCGATCGTCCGCTTTGGCACACGGTTGGTCATGACCGCTTCACTTCGCTCGAGAACCGCGGACCGCCCACCCGATGGATCGCCGAGTGGCGGCCGCGACAGTCTCGGTGAGGACAAGGAGGAGCCGTGAAGGTGATGATCGTGGGAGCCGGGATCGGCGGGTTGTTCACCGCGTTGCGGCTGCACGCCGAGGGCATCGACTGCGTGGTCCATGAGCGCGGTGAGCGGATCCGGGAGCTCGGCGTGGGGATCAACGCGCTGCCGTTCGCGGTCCGGGAACTCGATGCGGTGGGGCTGCTGGACCGGCTCGACGGCATCGGGGTGCGCACCGGTGAGCTGATCTACACCCACCGGCTGGGGCAGGAGATCATGCGCAGGCCCTGCGGTGTGGCCGCCGGATTCGCGCACCCGCAGATCAGCGTGCATCGCGGCCGGTTACAGGGCCTGCTCCACCGCGCGGTGCTCGAACGGCTGGGCGCGGACGCGGTGCGCACCGGTCACCGCCTGGTCGGTTTCGAGCAGGACGCCGAGGGCGTGACCGCCCGGTTCGCCGACGGCTCGCACGCACGCGCGGACGTCCTCGTGGGCGCCGACGGCATCCACTCGACCACCCGGTCGACCCTGTTCCCCGATGAGGGGCCACCGCGCTGGAGCGGCATGATGACCTGGCGCGGCGCCACCGACTGGCCCGAGTTCGGCACCGGCCGGACCATGGTGATCGCCGGAGGCAACGCCGCCAAGCTGGTCGTCTACCCGATCGCGGCGGGCACGGCACCGGGCACCAGGCTGACCAACTGGGCCATGGGCGTCCTGACGGGCCGTCCCGGCGACCCGCCGCCCGACGAGCAGGACTGGACGCGTCCAGCCGAGCCGGCGGCCCTGGCCGCGCACGTCAAGCGCTTCACCTGCGACCTGTTCGACCACGCCGCCATGATCGCGTCCACCCGGGACCGGTTCGAGTTCCCCATGTGCGACCGCGACCCCCTGCCCCGCTGGACGCACGGCCGGGTCACCCTGCTGGGCGACGCCGCCCACCCCATGTACCCGATGGGCTCCAACGGCGCCGGCCAGGCCATCCTCGACGCGGTGAACCTGAGCGCCCACCTCGCGACCCAGACCGACCCCGCCCGAGCCCTGCTCGCCTACGAGCGCGACCGCCTCCCCGCCACCACCCAGATCGTCCTCCGCAACCGGCTCGGCGGCCCGGAACAGGTCATCGACGAGGTCGAGCGCCGGGCCCCGCAAGGCTTCGACCGCATCGAGGACGTGATCACCCCCGCCGAACTCGAGGCCATCGTGGCCGGCTACACCCAGGTCTCCGGCGGCCACCGCGACCGACCGACGCCCGGACCCGGCAAGGACCGCGCCTGACCGACCACGGCGACGAACTGACACGCGGGGCATCTCGGATGCCCTTGTGCAGGTCCGGGACGCACCCGCCGGGGCTTCGAACCCGTCAAATCGTGGCGCTCGCGGTTGGGGGAGGTGATCATATAGCGATGACCGGAGAAGCGGCTTCCGCCCGCGGGTACCTGCTGGACAACGCGCGCGCCGAGGCGGGTGAGAGGTTCGTCTGGCTGGCCGAGCTGTTCGACGGTGTGACGCTTGGGCACGTCGAACGACTGGGCGTCGGGACCGGCTCGCGCTGCTGGGAGGTGGGGGCCGGTGGCCGCAGTATTCCGGAGGCGCTCGCGGCGGCCGTCGGACCGACCGGATACGTCCTGGCCACGGACATCGACCCGTCGTGGCTCAAGGCAGGCGCCGGGTACGAGGTGCGCCGGCACGACGTCGCCGCTGATCCGCCTCCGGAGCCGGGGACGTTCGATCTGGTGCACGCCCGGCTCGTGCTGGTGCATGTACCCGACCGGGCCCGGGCGCTGGCCACGATGGCGGCGGCACTACGGCCCGGCGGCTGGCTGCTGATCGAGGACGCCGATACCGCTCTGCAGCCACTGGCATGCCTGGACGACAGCGGACCGGCGCAGCGGCGGGCCAACCGGCTGCGCGACGCGGTCCGGGAACTGCTGACGCGCCGCGGCGCGGACCTGCGCTACGGCCGGACGTTGCCGCGAGCCTTGCGTGATGCCGGCTTGGTGGATGTCGCCGCGGCGGGCTCTTTCCCGGTCGGCGGGCCGGCCTGCGATCGGCTCGAGGCCGCGACCATCCGGCACGTGCGCGGCGAGCTGCTCGCCGCCGGCCTGGCCGACGACGCCGAGATCGACGCCCATCTGGCCGCCGTCCACGCGGGCGAACTCGACCTGACACTCGCGCCGCTGATCTCCGCCTGGGGACGCCGACCAGCCGAGCACTCACCGGCACTCGATTAGCCGCGGATCAGGCGGGCGGCATCAGGTCGCTTTCGCTGACGGTGTACGTCAGCGGGGGATAGGCGAAGTCCGTTTCGCTGTTCTCGCGGCGCCGCAGCCGGTAGAACTCGCGGCTCTGCTCATCGTCGGCCAACGTGAGGCGCGCACCTTCGGGGAGGAGTGCATGGCCGTCGTGAAACCGAAGCAGAGTACTTGACGTCCGGAAGGTCACGCCGAGCCATTGGTCGTCCGCTGCCTGGACGGACGGGGGCAGCACGATCTTGTGCTTGAGGTGTCGATTCGCGTCGGTGGAGAATACGACGACGCTGTTGTGGGTGAGAGGGATCTCGAGCTTCTCGTCACTGGCCGCCTTCGACTCGACGATCAGCTTCCTCGGTGGGTTCGCCTCGGCATGCTGGTAGCAGGAGAAGACGGCGATGAACGACCCGTCGGCCAGATCGAGAGCTTGGTCGGAATGGCTGCTCATGGTCTTGTAAGCGTTCGTGTAGCTCTCGATCAGGGCGTTGTTGAAGCCGACCGGAAGCGCCGCCTGTTCTTGAATCCGCTGCGCTAGCCGTTCGTGCACCGCCCGGAAACGCTGCGCCGGGCTGCTGTATCGAGTGGTGGTGCGTACGAGAGGCACGCGATTCGCCTCGTCGATCCTGGTGAGCACGGCGCCACGCCGGCCTTTATCCACGTCCTCCCAACGAACGGAGGCGGACAGTTCAGCAAAGAGGTCCTCCTCGGTCGGCAAGGCGTACGAGAGGACCTCAGCCGAGATGCTAGGTCCGGGGGGCAATGTAGTCTCCCGTGTTCATGCTGAAGAAGAACGCGTCGCCGTAGTCGATGAAGGACGTGATCTTGTTCTCCTCGGCGTACAGTCTGCGCAGGTCGTTCATGCCTTCCGGGGTGGGCGGCTCCAGCCTCACCAGATCTCCGTCCACTTTGAGGAACGTGTCGCCGTTCTTGTGGACGGCTTCGGCGTTCGAACAGCGCACGACGTATCCCAGGCGAGTCGGGAGCAGTCCGGCGTCCAGCATCGAGGGCCGGATCTCGTGCGTGTACAGGCGGTTGGTGGACAGCGGCATAAAGAACACAGAGCCGGGATAGAGAGTCACGGTGAACTGCGGGGGGAACATTGCGTCGTCGCGTTCTCCGGTCGGCTCCTTGAGGCGGAAGTGGAGCTTGGTCAGCCCGCTGACGCCCTTCACGCCGTAGTCGAAGGCGTCTCCGGCCAGTGGTCGCAGTTTGTCGAGCCGGTCATAGAAGGTGCAGAAGGCCATGATGCCGTTGACGGGCATGTCCTTGGTCTTGTCGGCATGGGCCGAGATCTTGGCCTTCGACTGCTTGCGCTCGGCCGTGGCGGGGGTGTTGTGGTAGATCTGAGCGAGGACGTGATTGAGCGGCGCCTGGTTGCGGAAGACGGTGGCGGCCTCGCGGTTCAGCGCCTCGACGATGCCCGTGTCGGTCGGGCGGAAGCCCTCGGTCGGCCCGGAAAGATTCGTGGAGCACCGGAGCAGGCGGAAATGCAGTTCGTCGCCGTTTCGCGTGACCGGCGTCAGGTAGATTCCGCTGCGATGCGCCGTTCCAGGCTTGGTGGACTCCGTCAGAGACTGGAACGCATGCTCGGCACGGATCCGGTTGAAGTGATCGGAGCCGAGATCGAAGAAGCGGCGATAGTACACGCCGGCCCCATGTACGCGGATGGGAACCTGACCGAGCTCGACGAGCGGCCAAGCTTCGTCGTACCCGTGTGAGAGTTCCCGGATAACGAATACCCGGTCCGCCGCATGCAGGTGACGGTCACTGATTTCGGATACATCGCCACACAGGTAGACGGTCTTCCGCGCGAGGTCGACGGAACCAGAAGCAAGCTCCTCTTGCGTGACCACGGACCCGAAAAAGTCCCTAATCAGATCATGGTCTCGCGGCATCGAAGGCGCGACCAAGATGTTGCTCGCATCATCGAGCCAAGCTTCCGCCGGTTCTGCCTCGTACATCGAATTGCGCCCGCCATTCGTATTCCGGACGGTAGATGATATGAGATTATCACTCCTCAGCCCGCAGCGCCTTGGGAAAAAGCTGGTGACCGATCACCCGTCACCGCCGCCCTTGGACGACGGGCGAGCGGCCACCGCTGACCCGCTGGCGCGACCTTGTAGCTCAGGGCCCATCGAACGAAGTCGGGACGCTCGCCCTGGAGATCGTCCAATCGCTCCCGGCTGCTCTGCCTCTCAGAAGCGGGATGCGGTGAGGACGGGGCCGGACGCGGTGCGGTAGAGGTGGGCCAGGCGCGGGGCGACGATCGCCGTCGGCAGTTCGGTGTCGAACCAGCGGTCCACGTATGTCCAGTGATAGGGGTGGAGGAGGTACTGCCCGTTGAGCCCGTCCTCGTCGGCGAACTCCTGTTCCCACGCGTGCGTCCAGCGGCCGGTTGCCCGGCTCAGCGCCCACGAGCGGATGGCGGGAATGTGGCGGGGCATCGCCATGAGGTCGGCCTCGAAAGACACGATCGTGTCGGGCGAAGTGCCGGGGCGGACGGTCAGCAGCAGAGTGCGTTTGATGCGCCGTCCGGTCAATTCGACATGCGCGGTGGCGATCCGCGACAGCTCGACGGCTTCGGCTCCCGGTATGTCGGGGGCGGCGTCGCAGGCCAAATCCCAGTGCGCGCCGCGACCGCCGACGCTGCCCGGCAGATCGGGGCCGCCGTCGGCGCCGGGCACCGTCGTCTCCGGAGGAGTGAGGATCACCCAGCGGGACATGGAACCTCCTCCAGGACGCGCCTTTCGCGGTCGTGGGCGAGCGCGTCGGTGGCGGCCCAGAATTCCGTCACCGACGGATCGGCCGCAGCCGCCGCGCGCATCGCGTAGAAGTCGTAGGGCGTTCGCAGGGACCACAACAGGTAGACGGTGACCTGCTCGGGGCCGGTGTAACAGCGCCACATCCGCTCGAACCGCAGCCCGCGCTCCCGGGCGCCCGGTAGGTACTCGCCGCGCCAGCGGCGCAGCCACATTTCGACCGTCGGCTCGGGCAGGACGACGGTGTCGAGAACCCCGGTCACAGCTTGTCCAGCACGGTGTCGCGGTAACGGTCGATCTGGTCGCGCAGGGCGTCCAGCCCACGCGGCCCGAGCAGGCTCTCCGGGCGCGGGCCTCCGAGGCGAGGTGCGATCACGATGCGGGTGGCGCCCGCCTCGACGTACCGGCGGACGAAGTCCGGATCCCCTTCACGTCCCGGATCGCAACTCCCGGGCCATGCGGTGACTTCGACGGTGCGGCCGGCGGAGGCGGCGCGCAACAGGTCAGCCCGCTGCGCGAACTCCTCAGGCGCGATCGTGTAGGGGAACCAGCCGTCGGCGACGCGGCCCGCTCGCCGGACGGCGGGTTCGCTGTTGCCGCCCAGCACGATGGGCACCGCACCGGACGCGGGACGCGGCAGGCAGTGCACGCGGTGGAACGCGACGAAGTCGCCCCGATAGCCGGCAGGAGATTGCGACCACAGTGCCCGCATCGCGTCGATGCACTCGTCGAGACGGGCGCCGCGCCGCTGGTAGGGCACGCCGACCGCGGCGTACTCCTCCTTCTGCCAGCCGATCCCCAGGCCGAGCATCAGCCGTCCGCCGGAAAGCAGATCGATGGTCGCGGCGCGTTTGGCCAGGACGACCGGGCTGTGCAGCGGGGCGACCACCATGGCGGTTCCGAACCGCAGGGCGTCGGACCCGCCGGCCATGAAGGCGATGGTGTCCAGCGGATCGGGCATCGGAACGCCTTGCGGCGGGCCGGGGATCCGGCCGCTTTCGGAGTAGGGGTACCGCGGTTCGTACTCCGCGGCGACGACCACGTGTTCCACCGTCCACACCGACTCGACGCCGCACTCCTCGAGCGTGCCCGCGTAGTCCCGCAGGAACCCGCCCGAGGTGATCAGGCCGTCGGCGAACGGTGCCATCATCCCCAGCTTGATCATGCGCACTCCCGCCCACAGGGTCACCCTTTTCGGTGACGGCCATCACAGCCGCCCCCCCTCAGGCGGTGACAGGGTGCTTCCCGGTCACCGGGAGCCGTGCCGGTTCCCGGACCAGCCCATCGACACGATCACGATCCGGGGGCGGCGAAGTGAGGCCCGGCCCAACCGGTGGCGGCGACCACCTCCCGCGCGATGTCCACGACGAGCCGTCCGTCCGTCGCCACCCGCACGGTCTCTGCGGGGGCCCGCTGGTGCCGGATGCACCTGCCCCATGAAGTCGCCATCGATGATCGCGTGAGCGACGCCCTCGGAGCGCAGCAGCGCCGAGACCTCCCACCCCACCGTCGTCTTGCCGGCACCGGCTCGTCCTCCGATGAGCAGTACTTTTGCATTATCCATGAAGGCAGCGTGCCAGCGGGCGTCCAACTCACGCGACCCGATATCGGAGGGAATGCCGCAAGGGCAGCACGGATGGAACCTGGGACCGTCACGTCTGGAGTGAATATGGCGATCGTGTTCGAACTCGTGCTGAACTACGGGCAGAACCATGCGGCCATCGAAGATGCGCGCCGTGTCGTCGCCGCGCACCCTCCGCTGCCCGCCGGCCCGTACCGGGTGGCGCTGCACGAGCCATTGGTCGACACCGTGCTCGATGCCGCTGACCAACCCTTTCTCGAGATGTCGATCATTCCGGTCGGTGTCGGTCACAATGTGGCGATCGACCGGCACTCCCGGGTGCGGCTGACGCCCGAGGAACTGGACGAGTTGGGCGTCGGCCTGTACGGGCTTCTGGCCAAGCTCAGCGGATACCAGCTCGCCATGGTCGGCTGGGATCCGGAATGGCTCGTCGATCCGGTCGAGCTCCAACGGGAATACGCCGACAGGCTCCAAGCGGGAACGTTGTACGGCCTGGTCGTCGCCGAAACCGTTCAGCTCGGCGTTCCGATGCCTTCCCTGGTCCCGTTCGCCGATGGCTTCCTGTGGTTTCCCTTCAGGGACGCGCTGCCATCATTTTGATGCCGAACCTGACGCTGCCCGAGGAAGTAATAGGCGCTGTTTCAGCCGCCGGCCCCGTCGCCGGGCGAGGCTCCGGTGATGGCCTGCATCTCCTGGCCGATCATCTCCTGCAGGGGCATGCCGTCGCCGTTGCCGAGGATGACGCCGACCCAGCCGGTGTACGGGTAGATGTCCCAGTTGGCGCCGACGCCGGGGTTGCCGCCGGCGCGCTGGTACATCCACTGGCCGCTGACGATGGAGATCGGGATCCCGTACGCCCCGAACGACGCCGGTCCGTGGGGGATCTTGGCCCCGGTGAGCACGTCGGCCCACGGCCGGTCGAGCAGCGTCCCGTCGCTCAGCCCGCGCGCGAACCGGACCAGATCCGGCGCAGTGACGAACCCGCCGTCTCCGGGGGCATCGATGAAGGCGCGCCCCGGATTCTTGCCGAGCACGTTCGGGTCCGAGCTGCTCTTGTCCAGGTTTCGCACGGCATCGACCTGGCTGCCGTCGGCCAGCGTCATATAGGGGTGCGCGATGTGCTCGTCGGTGAGCCATTGCGGCCGGGTGTAGAACGCCGAGCCGGTCATGCCGCAGCGCCGGAAGATGTGTTCCTGGACGTAGTCCCAGTACGTCATGCCGGCCACGGCTTCCACGATCAGCGCGGAAATGGTGACCTCCGCCTCCGCGTGGGAGGTGTCGGGCACGCCTGGGACGCCCACGAGTTTCGCCTGCCGGGCCCGCTGCTCGTAATACTCGTGCACCTCTTCGCGGCTCTGGAAGACGCGTTGCACGTCCTCATCCGGACTTTCGAGCCCGGACGTGCCGGACAGCAGGTGGTGGACGGTCACCTGCTCGGCGATGTTCTTGGCGAAGCCCTTCAGGTGGGTGCCCACCGTGTCCGACAGCTTCAGCTTGCCCTGCTGCGCCAGCTGCAAGACGGCCACCGCGTGGAACGGCTTGCCCGCCGAGCTGAGGCTGAACGCGGTGCCCTCGTGATTGCGGATCCCTTTCTCCTTGTCGGCCATGCCATAGCTGCGCGACAGAACCGTCCGGCCCTTGTGCGACAACAGCACCACGCCGGAGAACTTCCCCTCGGCGGCCAGCTTCGCCACGTACCGGTCGTAGGCACCGCCGGGACGGGTGGCCGGCGGGATGCCGGGGCCGGTTCCGATGGGAAGTCGCCGTCCCGCGGCCACGGCGTCCGCGGATCGAAAGCCCATCAGCGGCGCGCTGGCCGCCACCGCCCCGGCGGCCGTCAACCCGCTCCACCCGAGCAGCCGCCGCCGGTTGAACCCACGTACGGAATTCGAGTCCATGATCACGGACCTTTCCTGATCGACGAATCCCCGGTCCTCCACTGAAGACGGAGGACCGTTGCGGTGACGTATGGGATTTTCGATACGCCCGCGATACACCGACACCAAGGAACCAGCGCAGGACGGCAGCGCATTGGAGCCCGGTGGGCTGAGCGGCGATGCCGGCGGTGCTCGCGTCGTGGCGGCCCGCAGGCCACGGGGACTAAGGCGACCAAGGAGGCTCTAAGGCGTCCTAAGGCGTGCGAATAGGGCGTTGTCCCGATGTGGGCCCCGGGGCCTTAGGGCGAACCTTGTACATGTCGGGCCAAGAGGGCCCGGCGGAGACAAGGAGCAGGACATGTACAGCATGGACATCAGCCGGGTCATCATCGCCGACCGCGTACGCGAGCGGCAGGCCGAGGCGCGCAACGCCCGCCGCGCCCGCCTCGTCAAGGCGCTCAAGCGGTGACCCCTGCACAGCGCCCTCACCCGCCAACGCCCCCGTCACGCGACGGGGGCGTTCTCTTTTGCGTGTAGTCGACGCGGTATCCCGCCGGTCTCTAGGAAGCGCTGGACGGCGCGTTCGTATCGAGCAGCGTCGCGGCGGCAGCGCGTGCGTGACGGGCGGGGACGGGGTCGCCGGTGATACCGGCGGTCACGATGGCCCCCTCGGCGAGCAGGAAGACCGCTTCGGCCGCCGATGATCCGGCGTCCCGGACCCAGGCGGCGATCTGCGCGTGGAACGCCCGCTTGTGCGCGCGGACCTCGGCGAGCACCGCCGGGGACGACGGGCCGAGTTCGCCGTGGGCGTTGACCCAGGCGCAACCGCGGAAGCCCGGTTCGGCGAACCACTCGGCGAGCCAGTCGAAGACCGCGAGGACCCGGTCGCGGGGATCGGGGACCCGCTCCACGTGGACGGTCAGGCTGTTCCTCCAGCGCTCGTCGCGCCGTCGGAGCATCGCGACGACGAGGTCCTCCTTGGCGGCGAAGATCCGGTAGATCCGCTTGAGCGGCAGGCCGGACGCCCTCCGGACGTCGTCCATCCCGACGGCCTGGATCCCGCGCCCGTAGAAGAGCCCTTCCGCCGCGTCGAGCAGGGCTTCCCGGTCGGACCGCGTCTGCTCCTCGGTGATCGGGGCGGGCATCCGCGCCTCCTTGACATTGAGAACGATCGTTCTCTAGCGTAGCGCCCATCGGTAGAGAACGATCGTTCTCAACGCGAGGAGGCCGCCATGCCAGAAGATCGTCCGCCCTACCCCCCGTTCACCCGGGAGACGGCCCTGCAGAAGGTCTAGGCGGCCGAGGACGCGTGGAACACCCGCGATCCCGAACGCGTGGCGTCGGCCTACACGCCCGACTCGGTGTGGCGGAATCGCGACACCTTCGTCAGCGGCCGCGACGAGATCGTCGCCTTCCTGACGCGCAAATGGGAACGCGAACTGGACTACGCCTTGCGCAAGAGCCTGTGGGGATTCCGCGAGAACCGCATCGCCGTCCGCTTCCAGTACGAGTGGCACGATGCGGAAGGCCAGTGGTGGCGCAGTTACGGCAACGAACTCTGGGAGTTCGACGAGCGCGGACTCATGCGACGCCGCGAGGCGAGCATCAACGACGTCGCCATCACCGAAGCCGAAAGGCGTATCCACGGCCCCCGGCCCAAGGACGAATACGGCATCGAAATCCCGCTCCGCTAACGGTCTTAAGCCGGAGGGGCGGGGGACGGCGGATCAGTCTCCTTCCAGTCTTCCAGGATCGACTCCGCGGCCTGACGGATCTCCTCCTCCGTGTCGCGAGCGGCGACGGACGCCAGTGTTGCCCGGTACTCGGGCCAGTCCGCGTATGCCATGGCCCAGATCGCTGCGAGCCGGACGCCGTTGTGTCGGCTCTCGGACGCCTTGGTGATGCGCTCCACGATCGACTGGTCTACCGAAGCGGGGGAGATCGCCGCGAGGAGCCGTACCGCGCGCTCCTTGTCGGCCCCGTAGACACTCGCGTCGAACAGGAAAAGGGCCTCATCGCGGGACCATGCGTCGAGACCGGCGCTCAGGTCGGCGAGTTCCTGGTCGGGGTCCCCGTGCTGGCTGATGGCCATCATGTACCGCTCGCCCAAGAACTCGTCCACGATGTAATGTACGGACACTCCTGCCCGCGCCGCCCATTTCTTTTCGAAGAAGACTCCCTCTTCTGGATTGCGCTCGATGGTGCCGAGCACCGTCCAATCCCGGGCGGCGGCGAACGCGTTCACATCGGCGACCCCGACATGGTCTTTGAGCACCAGCCTGCGGCTCCGGTAAGGCGTCTCGTCCATCATGGGCCCTTCATTATCTGACGCAGCGAGCAGGGGTCGGAGCTCGCACTGTGGAGGATAGGGGCGCGAGAGTCGGCGGTGCCCGGATCCACCTGGCCGGGTGTGTTCGAGACGGCCCTGTCCGGGTCCGGTCGTGAACCGGCTTCCGGATGACGGCGGACGCCCGGGAGGGGTCATGCCGACTGGCGGCTGGCGGGCTTCGTCGAGGAACGCGAGCTCGGCCGGGGCGCGCAGGGACGGGTCGTGCTGGCGCGGGACGCCGAGACCGGCGCCCCTGCGTTGTCGATCCTGAATGGAGGGGGCATGGGCTGCAACATGGACTTCGGCGCCCCTTACGCCGAGATCCGCGACCTGCTGAAACCCCGGTTCGCCGCTCTCCTGCCCGACAAGGCGAAGCCATAACCGTAAAGCCCGCGAGCACGAGCGGGTTTCCCGCGGCACGGCCGTACAGTGAGATGCACTACCCGGAGATGGGAACGGTGCTTTGGGAGGTACCGGAATGACGGGTCTGGAGATCGCGGTCGGATACCTGTTCGCCTGGGCGGTGCGGAAAGCGCGGCGGGTGGCCGGACGCGCGGACCAGGAGGTCGACCGGGGGCTGGACGCGGGAATGGATCGGCTGCACGACCTGGTCAGCCGCAAACTCGGAAACGATCCGGCGCTGGCACGGCTTTCGGACGAGGCGGAAGCCGGACGGCAGGAGCCGCGTCCCCGGACCGGTCAGCGAGTGGTCCTGGCGCTGGAGGACGCGGCCGAGGGCGACACTGAATTCGCCGACGCCCTCCAGCAAGTGGTGGAACAACTACTAGCAGCGTCCAATCCCTCGGCAGGAGTATCGGCGAGTGAGGGTGGGCAGGCCGTCGGCGGAAATGTGGACATCCGGGCCGACCACGGCTCCGCGGCGGCTCTCACCATGGGAGACGTCACGCTGGGAAACCCTCCGGTGCCGGGGCCGGACCGGCGCTGACCGCCCCCGGAGCCGCGGCGATGGCGCGTGCCCCATCAGGCATGGGCAACGTCATCAGCGCGATCGGCGGCTCCATAGCCGCGCACACCATCGGCGCGGTCAACACCTACATCACCGAATCCGCCGTCCAGAAGCAGGCCAGAGTATTGGCGCAAAGAGTCCTCGCCACCGAGCAGAGGACATGGAGGCGGCTTATAGGAGATGACGTCAAGCGCATCGACCTGCGCTACGTCCTCGAACCCGCGCCCGGGCGCTCGGCCGGCGCCGAAGCGGTGGGCAGGCTCTTCGGCGCCCCGGATATCGCGGGCTACTACCGCCGCACTCCCGGACGGCGGCTGGTGATCACCGGTGAGCCGGGCGTCGGGAAGACGGTGCTGGCGATCGAGCTCATCCTCGCGCTGATCAAGCCTCCCGAACCCGGACGGCCCCGGACCCCGGACGAACCGGTGCCGGTGCGGCTGTCGCTGTCGCAATGGGACACCGAAGCCGGCCCGGAGCAGAACCTGGTCGACCATCTCGTCCGCACGTACCGCATGCGCCGGCGCCGAGCCCGCGAGCTGGTCGAGCAGCGCCGGGTGCTCCCGGTGCTCGACGGCCTCGACGAAATGGACGCCGTCCGGCCGAACGGCGCACCCGATCCGGACGCCCCTCGTGCCCGGGCGGTCCTCGCGGCGCTGAACACCTACCAGGACGGGCTCCAGGCGGCCCCGTTGATCATCACTTGCCGGACGGCCCACTACACCAAGCTGGTGAAGTCCGCCGCCGGGCGAGGCTTGAGGGATGCCGCTCGCATCGACATCACACCCGTGTCCCCTGACGACGCGCAGGCCTATCTGGAGGCCCGCGCCAATGACCGGAGCCGGTGGCGGCCCGTCACCGACGCCCTGCGCGAGGACCCCCGGGGCGTGCTGGCGCGGACCCTGTCCACACCGTGGAGGCTGTGCCTGGCCGCGACCGTGTATTTCGAGGACGGCGACCCGGCGGAGATGCTCCGGTACCGGTCCCCGGCGCGCCTCGACCAGCATCTGATCGCCCGCTACATTCCCGCCGCGACACGGTTATGTCCGAGGCGCGGGTACACCCCCGAACGGATCCATCGCTGGTTGCATCACCTGACCGCCGCGGGCGCTGACGCTCGCAAGTCGACGGTGGACCTCTTCCTGGAGAAATTGTGGCCGCTTGCCGGGACCGACCGTGCCCGCGACGCCGACCTGCGCCTCGCCGCCGTGTACTGCGCACTCTGGGTTCTGCCGAACATGCCGTTCCAGGCCTCGCGGCCACCGATCGTCTATTTGCAGATGCCCTTTCTGCTCATCAGCATGGTCGCGGTACTGGCCGGATCGGCGAGGAAGGAACTCAGGCAGAACAGCACGCGGTGGCGTCACCTGAGCGTCGTGACACGGCGGCGGAGAGCGACGGCCTTCCTGGCCGTCATCGTGCTGTTGGGAGTCGCGGACGCGCTGATCAAAGGAACGGTTCTCGGTAGTCCGGCGCGGGGCGTGCTGATCGGTGTCGTCACCACGTTCGCGTTCTGGCTGCTCTTCTGGGTCTGGCTTGCCCCGGTGTGGCATCTGCTTCCGACGGCGGCCCGCCCTGGCGACCTCATCACCGACGACCTCGTCACCCATCTCGCGGTCGTGTTCGCGGGCTGGTCCATGGTCGTCCTGCTGACCTTCGGCGAGGCGCGCGGTCTGACGACCTACCTCGTCCTGTTCGCCTACGTGTGCGTCACGTCCTTCCGCTTCTTCGGCGGTAGCCCAGGGCGGCGCTACTTGGCGTTCCTCCTGATCTCCCGCAGGGAGCGGAAGCTTCCTCTTCGGCTGAAGGCCTTCCTCGACTGGGCCTGCGAAGCCGGAATCATGCGCCTGTCCGGAACCGCATACCAGTTCCGCCACTTGGAGCTCCAGCAATGGGTGGCGAAACGAGAAGCACCGCTCCAGGATTCGGCGTCCCGCGTCACTAACTGATCTCAAGGACCTCACCGCTCGCATCCTCGGCGGCCATTTTCTGATCCGCATCCGCCTGCACGGCTTGGCGGCGGACGCGCAGGCTCACCAGCCCGGTCACCGCCAGGCCGACCAGGCCCAGGGCCATGCCGATCCAGGCCGGTGCCGCGTACCCGTGCCCGGCTTCGATGGTGAGTCCGGCGAGCAGCGAGCCGAGGGCGTTGGCCAGGTTGAACGCGCCGATGTTGGCCGCCGATGCCAGGGCGGGCGCTTGCGACGCGCTGTCCAGCACCCATGTCTGCAGCGGCGGGATCGTGGCGAAGGCGGCCACCCCGAACAGGACGATCGCGACGATGAAGGCCGGCTTGCTACCCGCCGTCACGGCGACGATCGCCGACAGGGCGGTGAGGGCGCCGACGGAGACGCCGACCGCGGGCAGCACGGCCCGGTCGGCCATGCGGCCGCCGAGAAGGTTGCCCGCGACCAGGCCGATCCCCAGCAGCCCCATGACCATGGGCACCGCACCGGGGGAGAACCCGCCCATGTCGGTCATCATCGGCGCGATGAAGGTGATCACGGTGAACACGGGCGCGAATCCGAACACGGTCATGGCCAGTGCCAGCCACACGCCGCCCTGCCGGAAGACGCTCAGTTCGCGCACGAGGCTCTGCTCCTGGGGGCGAGGGCGGGAGGGGACCAGCGCCGCCACCCCGGCGAGGCCGACCACCGCGACGGCGACGACGGCCCAGAAGGCGGCGCGCCAGCCGAGCGCCTGCCCGATCGCGGTGCCGACGGGCACGCCGAGGACGTTCGCCAGGCTCAGTCCGGAGAACATCACCGACAGCGCGCTGGCGCGTTTGGCCGGTTGCACCAGGTCCGCCGCGACGACGGCGCCGACGCCGAAGAAGGCGCCGTGGGAGAAGGCCGCGACGATCCGTCCGGCCATCAGCACGCCGTAGGAAGGGGCCAGCGCTGAAAGCAGGTTCCCTGCCAGGAAGAGGGTCATCAGGGCGAGGAGCATGGACTTGCGGGGCAGGCGCGCCCCCGCCATGGTGAGAAGCGGCGCGCCGATGACTACGCCGGCCGCGTATCCCGAGACCAGCAGCCCGGCGGCCGGGATGCCGACGCCGAGGTCGGCGGCCAGGTCGGGCAGCAGGCCGTTGATGATGAACTCGGTGGTTCCGATGCCGAACGCGCTGAGCGCGAGGGCGAGCAGGGCCACGGGCATGAGGGGCTCCTGTCAGCGGAGGGGGAGAGGTCAGCGCGGGTAGGCGCCGCCGTCCAGGCTCAGCACCTGGTTGGTGAGGTATCCGTTGCGCAGGACGGCCATCGCCAGGTCGGCGACCTCCTCGGGCCGGCCGAACCGGCCGACGGGCAGGGCGCGGGGATCGGCGTTGCCGGGCAGCATGCGGGTGTCGGCGATCAGAGCGGGCGCCAGGGCGTTGACCGTCACGCCGCGGGAGGCGACGCGGGCCGCCAGGAAGTGGGTCAGGCCGTGCAGTCCGGCCTTGGAGGCGGCGTAGTCCGCGCCGATGACGCCGCCGGTGAAGGCGGCGGCCGAGGACATGAACAGCACGCGCCCGTACCCGCGTGCGGCCATGCCTGGCAGGGCGTGCTGGGCGAGCAGGAAGGGGGCGCGCAGGTTGACCGCGAGCGTGCGGTCCCACGCCTGGACGTCGAGCGTGGTGTAGTCCTGCTGGAGCGCATGGCCCGCGTTGGGGATCAGGATGTCCACGGGGCCGCCGAGCGCGTCGGCGGCGTCGTCCAGCAGCCTGGCCGGGATGTGAGGGTCGGCGAGGTCGCCGGCGAACGCGACCGCGCCGACCCCCGCGTTCTGGGCCTGGGCGACCAACTCGTGAGCGGGGCCGGAGTGCGACCCATAGACGAAAGCGGTCTTCACGCCGGCGGCGATGAGGAGCCGGCCCAGCGCCAGGCCGATGCCCCCTGATGCCCCGGTGAGCAGGGCCACCCTGCCGGACAGATTCTGATCGTTCATTTCCCGCCCTTTCCGGTGCCGGTCGCACGAATGGTCTGCTCATCGAAGCTCTGCCCGGAGGCCTGCTCGCCGAAGGCATGGGACGGGACCCGCCCGTGCGGCCTGACGACCGCCGGGCGGAATCCCGCCGTCCACGTGGGGATCGTCATACCCGTGCCAGGGTGAGGCCGATGCCCGTGCCCATCCCCTGCCCGTACGCGAGCTGGACCAGCAGTTCCACGGCCGGCTCCAAATAGCGGGCGTTGGCCAGCGGGCCGATGTCCACGGCGTCGAAGCCGAGCTGCGTGCCCAGCTCCAGCACGGTCTTCTTGGCGGCCTCATCGTCGGAGGCCACCGGCAGGAACAGGCCGGGAACCTCCAGCGTGGCGGCGAACACGGTGTTGAAGGCCTTGACCACCCGTGCGCCGGGCAGTGCGGCGGCGACCTGCTCGCCCGCCGAGGTGGTGTGCCCGATGGTCAGCGACATGAAGTCGGCGGCCAGCGGGTTGGTGGCGTCGATGACGACCTTGTCCCGCAGAGCGGTCCTGATCTGTGCGTCGAACTGGGCGACGGCGGGGAACGGCACGGCCAGCGCGGTGGCCTCGGCCTCGGCGACCTGTGCCGCGACCTGGTCCGGAGCGGTGGAGGAGTCCGCCGTGGTGACGGTGTGCCCGGCCGCGGTGAGACGGCGCTCCAGCGCGGAGCCGACGTTCCCCTTGCCGATGATGCTGATCTTCATGAGCGGCCCTTTCCGGTGGGCGGGCGCGTCGACGGCACGACGCAAAGTGCGTCGAATTCGACGCATCTGGCCTCGATCGTACGATTGCGTCGAATTCGACGCAACTCCGGTAGGCTCGTCGCATGAGCGAACCGCGGTGGTTGAACGAGACGCAGATGCGCGCCTGGACCGGCTTCCTGGAGACGTCTGGCCTGATCCAGCGGCACGTGGAACGGCAGCTGCGCGAGGACGCCGGGCTCACCATGATCCAGTACGAGATCCTGCACTGGGCCAACGAGTGCGCCCCCGAGCGCCGGTGCATCACCGAGCTGGCCGACCTGATGATCACCTCGCGCAGCGGCCTGAGCTACCAGGTGGCCCAGCTGGAGAAGGCCGGACTGCTCCGCCGCGAGACCGACCCCGACGACGAGCGCAGGGCCATGGTCGTCATCACCGACGACGGCCGGCGGCTCCTGGAGAAGACCGCGCCCGGGCACGTCGAGGCGGTCCGCGACGGACTGATCGACCTCCTGACCGACGAGCAGATCGCCCAGCTCGCCGGCATCCTGGACGATGTGCGCACCCGGCTGCGTCCCCGCGTGCTGTCGAGCGGCGTCCGCCGAGGCGGCGGCAGGCGCCGTTGACCTAGGCCCGATCCCTCCGGAACGATCGCCCGGTTTCGCCGGCGGTGCGTCCAGCTGCCCGGGTCCTGGTCAGCTCCACAGATGTCAGGCGGCCGGCTTGAGGTAGGCCGGGAGGGTCCGGTGGCCGTTGGAGATGAAGGAGTCGAGCGGAACGAGTTCGCTCGGCTTCACGGCGAGAGCCAGGTCGGGGAACCTTTCGAACAGCGCCGGCAGCGCGATCGACGCCTCCAGCCTCGCGAGCGGCGCGCCGAGGCAGTGATGGACGCCGTACCCGAACGCCAAGTGCTCCTTGTCGGTGCGGGTGACGTCGAAGAGGTCGGCGTCGTCGCCGTGCGCGTCCGGGTCCCGGCCGGCCGCCGCGTAGCAGGCCAGGATCGCATCACCCTTGCCCAGTTCGGTGCCGTCCTCCAGCTCGATGTCCTCGACGGCGAAGCGCAGCGGCAGGTTGGCGATCGGAGGCTCGACCCGCAGCGTCTCCTCGATGACGTCGTCCCACGTGGCGCGCCTGGCTCGGACCAGGGCCAGCTGGTCGGGACGGGTGAGCATGGCGTGGACGGCGTTGCCGAGAAGGTTGACGGTCGTCTCGTGCCCCGCGCTCAGGAACAGGACGAGCGTGTCGACCAGCTCCTCCTCCGACAGCGGCGAGCCTTCGTCCCGGGCCGCGATGAGGGCCGAGGAGAGGTCGTCCGCGGGACGCGTGCGCTTCTCCCGGACGACGTCGCGCAGGATCTCCTGCATCCGCGGAAACGCCGCGGCGGCCTCCTCCGGGCCGGTGGTCGTCCGGAAGAACGCGTCGACGCAGCGGCGAATCTCCTCCCGCGCGTCCGGGTCCTCGACTCCGAACAGCTCGCAGATCACCCTGATCGGCAGCGGGTAGGCGAACCGGTCGCGCAGGTCCACCGCCTCGCCCGGCGCGGCGGCGTCGAGATCGTCGAGGAGCGCGGCGACGATCGTTTCGACGCTGGGACGCAGCGCGGCCGTGCGGCGCACGGTGAACGCGCTCGAGATCAGCCGCCGCAGCCGCCGGTGGTCCTGGCCGTAAGCGGTCAGCATGTTCCGCACCGCGACCCAGGCGAACAGCTGCCACCCGGGGCCGACCTCCCCGTTGATGAAGGGCGGCCAGTGCAGGTAGGCGTCCTTGGAGACACGGTCGTCGGTCAGCAGCCGCCGGAGCAGCGGGGGACTGCTCACCGCCCACGCCTCCACGTCACCGGGGAGGACGACGCGCGTCGCGGGCCCGCGCGCACGTATCCGGGCGGCGTCGCCCTGCACGTCGCGACCGGTGGGGTCGATCGCGAGCGGCTCGTCGTTCTCGGAAGTGCGCATCGGACTCTCCGTCTGTTCGATGGGGCCGAACGGTCATCAGGACGCCGGACCGAGCGTCTCCGTCCTACGGTCCGCCCGGCGACGCACGTCCGCAAGAGGCCCCGCAAAGCCTTACCGGTTCGTGCAGGGCGCCCATCGGACTCACGACCTGGTGGTGCCGGGAGTGAGGATTTCCATGAGGTGTCCGTCGGGGTCGTGGAAGTAGGTGCCCCTGCGGCCTTCGGCGAGCTTGCCATGGTAGATCTGACCGATCTCTCGGCATGCGGGATCGGCGTAGTGGGCCATTCCGCGGTGCTGGATGCGGGCGAGGGCGGCGTCGAACTCCTGCTCGCTGAGCATGAACGCGTAGTGGTGCGGCTCGAATTCGTCCAGCTGGTCGTAGTCAAGGGTGACGTTGTTGGCCAGCGTGACCGGCGTGAAGTGCGCCACCGGCGGATCGACGCTCAGGCCGAGGATTTCGGCGAGGAATTGCGCGGAGGCTTGCGGGTCACGGGCGGGGACGATGGTGTGATTCAGCTCCACGGTCATTACGACTCCTTTTCAGGAACGGGGGCCATGCGTAGTGGACGGCTAGGCCACCCGATCTATTCGAACACCGGCTAGTTCGTGCGGAGGGGTCAGGCCGGCTGCGCGGCGGGCGCGGGGGCGGCGGCCTCCCGGGCCTTGCGAGCCTTGCGGGTCTCGCGGAGGATCAGCAGGCCCGTGACCGCGATCAGTGCCGAGGTCAGGCCGTGGATGCCGAACGCGGCGGCCGTGGAGCCGTGGTGGGCCAGGACGTTGACCATGTCGCCGAACGGGGCGACGGCCACCATGAGCACGACCCAGCCGAGGGCGCGGCGGTGGTCCGCCACCAGCAGGACGCCCATCGCCAGGCCCATCGCGATCTCGCGGCTGCCCTTCACGACGAGGAAGCCGCCGCCGTCGCCGGAGGGCAGGTTCGGCAGGCCGAAGCCGTGGACGGCCGTCTCGGGGGTCAGGACGAACGAGATCCCGAGGTAGAGGGTGAACAGGACGCAGGCGATGGCGAGGGCGGTGTTGACGTTCTTCAGCGACATGGTTCTTCTCCTCTGACGTTCAGGGGACGGGTCGGTGCCCCGCTTCTGGGACAGAATGTCCCTGAACTGAGAGACATATTGCCCCTAAGTTGGGTTCTGGTGCAAGTTGTCCCAGACTGTGGGCACCATGACACCGGGTGACGGCGGCCGCCGCGGCCTTGAGCGAGAGGGAGCGTTCTCCATGACCCCACGAACCGCCGGAATCGCCGACGGACCAGGGCGCCCGCTCGATCCGCGCACCGTGCGCACCCGCCAGGCGGCGCTGGCCGCCGTCCGCGAGCTGCTCGTCGAGTCGGGACTGTCCGGAGTGACGCACGTCACCGTCGCGGCGCGTTCGGGAGTCGGCCGCTCGACCCTCTACCGGTACTGGCCCGACGTCCCGTCGATGGTGTCGGACGTCATCGCCGAGCTGCGCGTCGCCATCACGCCGGCACCCTCCGGCGACCTCGCGACCGACCTGGTGACCCTGCTGAACGGCACTCGCGAGATGCTGCATCATCCGGCGTCCGAACGGGCGATGAGGGCGCTCATCGAACGAGCGGGCATCGACCCGGCCTACACGGACCTGCAGTCACAGCTGCACGCCGCGGGCGCCGCCGTCATAGAACAGTTCCTCCAGGCGGGCATCAAGCGCGGGGACGTACCCGATGACCTGGACGTCGAACTGGCCGTGGCACAGCTGGCCGGTCCCCTCTTCTATCAACGGCTCCTGGCCGACGGAGAGGTCTCCGCCGAGATGGTCACGAAGGTCGTGGACGCCTGGATCCAGGTCTACGCCCCTGGCCGGGGCGAAGGCGGCTCCTGAGATCCAGAGTCCTTAAGGCGGATGTCATCGCCGACCGGGCCGCGTGATGCGTTCGAGCCATCGTTGGAGGAGGGCGGTCTCGGCGGGCTCCAGGGCCTCGGTCCCGGTGAGATCGAGTTGCGCGTGCAGGCGCAGGGCGTGACCGGCGCCCGACGCCTACGCCGAACCGCCGGGATGCTCGGCCGCAGGACCCGCACCGGCGCGCCGGGCCGGGCGGCCGGATGCCCGGCCCGGCGCATCTGGTAAGGAACGGGCAGGGCTCTCTCCGGAGCCTGCCCCCTGCCGGTGAACGGCCGGCGCCGTGCGGAACGGAGATCGGTCAGTGAAACTCGACGTGCAGTTGGACGGGCGGCCCGACGAGGCCGCGGAGCGCGCCCGCGCACTGATCGCCGCCGGGGTGGACGGGCTGTTCACCTTCGAGGGCCCGCACGACGTGTTCCTGCCGCTGATCGTCGCCGCCGGTTCGTCGGACGTGCCGCCGACCGACCTGATGACCAACGTCGCGATCGCCCTTCCCCGCAGCCCGATGAACCTCGCCAACATGGCGTACGACCTGCAGTTGCTGAGCAAGGGCCGGTTCCGGCTCGGACTGGGCTCGCAGATCAGGCCGCACATCGAGAACCGGTACGGCTCGACCTGGAACAGGCCGGCCGCGCGGATGCGCGAGACGGTGCTCGCGGTGAAGGCGATCCTGAACTCCTGGCAGGACGGCACGCCCCTCGATTTCCGTGGCGAGTTCACCCGGCACACCCTGATGCCCCCGACGTTCGTGCCCGGGCCGAATCCCTACGGCGTCCCGCCCGTCCTGCTCGGCGCCCTGGGACCGGTGATGACGCGGACGGCGGCCGAGGTCGCCGACGGGTTGCTGGTGATGCCGTTCCACAGCCACCGGCACTTTCGCGAGCGCACCCTCCCGGCCGTCGCCGAGGGGCTGGAACGGGCGGGGCGCGCACGCCTCGACCTGTATCCGCAGGTCATCGTCGCGATGGGCGACACTCCAGAGGAGATCGAGGCCGCGAGCTTCGGGGTAAAGGGGCTGCTGGCGTTCTACGGTTCGACCCCGGCCTACAGGCCGGTCCTCGACATCGAGGGCTGGGGGGATCTGCAGCCCGAGCTGAACGCGCTGTCGAAGACCGGCGACATCATGACGATGATCGGCCTGATCGACGACACGATGATGCGGACCCTCGCGGTCGCCGGAACGCCGGCCGAGTGCGCGACCGAGATCAGGACCCGGTTCGGCGACGTGGCCGACCGGGTCTGCGCCTATTTCCCCGGTACGGCCCACCCGCAGGAGCGGATCGCGTCCCTGGCGACCGAACTCCGCGCCGAGGGGCGGGGTTAGCTCCGGTACGGCTCGGTGTCCGATTCCATGACCGTCACGACGGCGGGGTGAGTTTGGCGGCGACGGCGTCGAGGACCCACTCCAGGCCCGTCGCGAAGGACTCCTCGGCGTCCACCTCCGTGCACTCGTACACGAACTTGGCGAGCGCCGGGAAGCGGCCCGTGTCCAGCATCCTGCTCAGATACGGGCCGGAGGCGCGCTGCCACTCGCGCTCGGACAGGCCGGTGGCGGCCTCGGCGCGCAGGTTCGCGATCTCGCGCCTGATCGCGCCGGTGGTGTAGGCGCTGACGGTCTCGACGGCGCGTGCGACGGTGTCGAGGCCGGCGAGGCCGTCCAAGGCGGCCAGCGTGGCCTCGCCCACGGCGAGCGCGTTGGGGCCCAGGGTCGGACGGCCGCCGAGCAGGTCGGCGAGCCATGGGTGCCGGAGGGCGGCCTGCCTGGTGCGGTGGGCGCGGACGCGCAGCACCTCCCGCCAGTCGCCGGGCGGCTCCTCGGGGAGGATCTCTGCGTAGACCTCGTCCAGCATGAGGTCGAACAGCTCCTCCTTGGAGGAGATGTACCCGTACAGCCGCATCGGGCCGGCGTCCAGCCGGGCGGCGACCTTGCGCAACGACACCGCCTCGAGCCCGCCCTCGTCGGCCAGCGCGACGGCGGCGGCGACGATCCGCTCCCGGTCGAGCGGCACGGGCCGGGTCGGCGGCTCCGGCCGGTCCCACACAGTCATGCCTACACCGTACAGTTGCGATACAGCGTATCATGTCAATACAGTGTATCGACATGAGACGCCGTATCGCCGTGATCGGAGCCGGCCCCGCGGGGCTGACCTTCGCCCGCGTCCTGCATCGCCACGATCACCCCGTCACCGTCCTCGAACGCGATGCCGCGCCCGACGCGCGTCCCCCGGGCGGCACGCTCGACCTGCAGGAAAAACTGGGCCAGCGCGCACTGGACAAGGCGGGGCTGCTGGCGGAGTTCCGGGCGCAGTCACGTCCCGAGGGGCAGGCCATGCGGATCCTGGACACCGACGGGACCGTGCTGCGCGACTGGCGACCCGGTCCGGACGACCAGGCCCACCCCGAGATCGACCGCAGGCAACTCCGCGACCTGCTGCTCGGACCCCTGGACGTGCAGTGGGGCCGGGGCGTGACGGAGGTGGTGCCGGGGACCAGCGACGGCGTCCTGGTCCATTTCGCGGACGGACGGCAGGAGACGTTCGACCTCGTGATCGGCGCGGACGGAGCCTGGTCCCGGGTCCGCCCGGCGCTCTCGCCCGCGACGCCGCACTACACCGGCGTCACCGCGGTCGAGACCTCACTGGACGACGTCGACACCCGCCGCCCCGACCTCGCACGGCTGGTCGGCGACGGTTCCGTGGCCGTGTACGGCGTGAACCGGGCGTTCGTCGCCCAGCGCAACAGCGGCGGCCACGTCAAGGTGTACGCCCAGTTCCGCGCGCCGCTGGACTGGCACGCGCACCTGGACCTGGCCGATGTCGAGGCCGTGCGATCGAGCCTGCTGGCTCTGTTCGACGGCTGGACCGCTCCCGTCCTGGAACTTCTCCACCACGGCACCGCTTTCGTCCACCGCCCCCTCTACGTCCTGCCCGTGGGCCACACCTGGACCCACATCCCCGGGGTGACGCTTCTGGGCGACGCCGCGCATCTGATGCCTCCGTTGGGGGCGGGCGCGAACCTCGCGATGATCGAAGGCGCCGAACTGGCCGAGTGCATCGCCACCGGCCCTGCGGATCTGGACGCGGCCATGCGCGCCTTCGAGGAACGGATGTGGGCACGGGCCGGCGGATGGGCGAAGATCACGACAGACGGGCTGGAACGCCTCGTGAGCCCGGACCCCGCCGAAGCCCTCGCTCTCTTCGACGGAGTCCAGCCATCGTGACCACGGATGCCGCGTGCGTTCGTTATGGGAGTTGCAGAGGGAAGGCAGCCGCTCGGGCATAGAGCTTGTAGAGCTTGAACGGCCCCGCGAAGGAGAGCCCGCACGCGTTGTTGAGCACGCTCGTCGCCTTCTGGTTGGTCAGCGTCGTGCCGCGCGCCCCCGGATGGTCGATCTGGCCGCCCATGAACACCGCCATCTTGGCGAGCATGTGGTCGCGCTGGTCGGTCGTCATCTCCTGCCAGGAATGGCAGGTCATCGCGGCGAGCATCGCGTCGTCGAGTTCGCCTGTGCCGGGGTGGTCGGGGTCGCCGGCGGACGCCGTCCTGGATGCGGGCGGGGCGGTGGCCTTCGGGGTCGTGAACCACGGGCACGGGCCGCCGGGCTTCAGGTTGGCCATGCAGGTGAGCAGTTCGAGCTCGTTGCCCAGGTTGCCGAACCCGAAGCTCAGGAACGGCGCCTTGCCGTTCAGGCAGTCCGGCAGGTTGCCGGGCGAGGTGGTGACCGTGCCGTTGGAGTACCAGCAGTTTCCGGAATTGCCGGGGAATGCGTCCCACCAGAAGTCCACGCCATTGCCGGTCATCGTGTTGCCGTAGAACTGGTTGCGGTGCGAGGTGGACAGCTTCAGCGGGTCGCACCCCGTCATGGGCTGGTCGGCGCAGACGAACGCGTCCGGCACGGCGAAGAGCATGGCCCCGCGCCGCCGGTTGTCGCGGAAGGTGTTGTTGCGGACGACGTTGTCGTCACCGCCGGCGATCCACATCCCGCTCCCGACCGGGACCGGCACGGTCGGCACCACGTCGCTGTCCGCCAGGTACGGGTTGAAGTTGTTGGAGTAGAAGTCGTTCTTCTCGATGAGGTCGCCCTGCTGCGGGAAACCGGGATGCCCGGCGGCGGTGAAAACGTCGGTCGTGAAGCCGAGGGCGTTGCCGTAGAAATTGTTGTGGTGCACCCAGGTGGCGCTGCCGTCGGTGCCCGAATAGCCGCTGGTGTTGTGGTGCGAGTCGCAGTACCGGATCTGCTGGCTGTAGCGCGCGGTCGGGTAGACCTTCTCATCGCGTCCGGCCGCGGTCTTCGCGCCAGACCCGGGATACAGCCCGGAGTCGCCGTTGCCGGCCGCCTCGCAGTTCTGGATCACGCCGTGGTCCTCGACGAAGGTGAGCACGCCGTACTCGCCCGCGTAGAACGTCTTGAAGCTGTCCAGCAGGTACCCGTTGCTCTCCAGCACGTAGATGTCGTGCTCGTTGGCGTGCCGGACGGTCACGTTCCGCAGCACGAAGCCGTCGGCGCGGTCGGCGCGGATCCCCACGTCCTTGGCCGAGTTCCGCGGGCCGCCGTTGCCGGACGACGGGTCGCCGGCGTCGACGGCCACGTCGTCGGCGCTCACGCCCGACCCCTCGAGTTGGAGGTTGCAGCGCACGCATGAGCCCCGGTTGGGGATGCCGTGCCGGTCGACGAGCGGCGGGTCCGGGTCCTTGCCGGGGCCGGGCGTCCGGCCGAGCACGGCGACCAGGTTGGCGTCGTTCTGGCAGGTGTACTCGCCGAGGTAGGAGTACGCGCCGGTGCTCAGCTTGTACTGGTCGCACGCGGGGTCGTGGGTCGGCTTCTTGCGCGCCGTGGGCTCGGTGTAGACGCCCGGCAGCACCACGACCCGGTCGTTGTTCCGCGAATCGGTCACCGCGGGCTGGATCTCGCTGTACCGGCACCGATCGAACAGCGCCCGGTTGATCCGCGTGAGCTCCCGCGCCGCGGCGGCGCCGAGCGTCCGATGGTCGTGCGGGCGGACGTTGTAGCCCGACTTCAGCGCCCGCTTGATCGAGGCGTCCAGCCGTTTCAGCGAATCCGGCTGGCACACCACGCGGGTCGTGCTCCCCGGGACGGTGTCGACGGCCGACGCGAGGCTCCGCGGCGTCGGCACCTTCCCGCCCGCGCACGGGCTGACGGAGCAGTCGGGACCGGGAGACGGCCAGTACGACGGCCGCTCGATGTGCGCCTGCGCCGCCTGCACCAGGCCCAGGACCAGCACGGTCGCGGCCACCAGGGGCACCCACCATTTCCTGTGAAACCGAGGCCTCATTTGGGTGCTCCCTCGCTCAGCGCTCGCTCTGGGTGATCCAAACGCTTGCTCGGCGCCCATGGAACCACGATCACCAAATCCGAGGAAGTCTCACAACAGGACTGTTATCGATCTTTCGCCGCTTCCCGGTGGCGACGGCAGAGGCGGAGAGGAGCGTCGCCATTGCGAGGCCGCCCCAGAGGGCGGCCGGGCCGCGGGCGGCGAGAGCGGTGATCACCGCGGGGGAGACGGCGAGGCCGAAGCCCGTGGAGAGCTGGAAGCGGGCGAGGGCGCGTCCCAGGACATGGGCAGGAGTGATGGCGGTGACGAGCGCGGTGGCGCTGCCCGCGTAGATGATCTCGCCGATCGTGCAGACCACGGACACAGCGGCGACGGCGGGGGTGCCCCAGCCGTGTCCCAGCGAGGCGGCCGCGAGGAAGCCCAGGTAGGACGCGGTCAGCACCACGCCGGAGAGGGCCAGCACGGTCCTCCGGGAGAAGCGGGACAGCAGGACGGTGACCGGTACCTGCAGGGTGACGACCAGCACCGTGTTGGCCACGAAGACGGCCGCCGGCCACACCGGAGACGCATGGAACTGCGTCACCAGGACCAGAGGGACCGCGACCTCGGGGACGTTGAGGCAGAAGACGTAGACCACGTTGGCGGCGAGCAGCGCGAGCATCCGGGGCGCGGGCTCGTCGTCCCGGTCGTCGGCGGGGGCGGCCTTCGCTGGACGCGCGTGGATGCGGACCGACCATGCCAAGGCGGCTGCTGCAAGGTAGGCGAGCGCGGTGACGACCGCCAGCGCCCGCAACACGGTGGTGCCGCCCGCCAGGCAAGCAGTGGCGAGCAGTGCTCCGACGCCCAGGGCGGCGTTGCGGAGGGAGCGGGCCGCTGCGAGGGCGGTGTCGCGGTCTCGGCCATGGGCGACCGTGGCCACCAGCGCGGCATGGGCCGCAGGCCATGCCTGGTTGCCGATGCCGAGGAAGAGCGCCGCCGCCGCGAAAAGCCAGACGTGCCCCGCCGGCGCCGCCAGCAGCAGCGCCACGCCCAGCACTCGCACCAGCATCGACGCCGCCACGACCGTGCTGCGCGCGCCGTGGTCCAGCCACCGGCCCACCGCGGGCATGCACCCCAGGCCCGCGACGATGCCGACCGTCATGGCGGTGCCGGTGACCGGCGCGGACAGCCTCAGCACCGTCACGCCGTAGAGCAGCAGAAAGGGCCGCAGCATGCCGGTTCCCAGCGCGTCCACGGCCAGCGCGACGGCATAGCGGGGGCCTCCGGAGGCGCGGACGAGCGCGCGCGGCTGGATTCTGGTGAGGGTCGCCATGGCGTCAGACGGTGCGTTCGGCCGCCTGGGCACGGCACGCCGGTTGACGCATATCGTCAATCGGCACCGTCACCAGGGCGTCCGGGCGGCGATGATGAGCGGATGACGCTGAGGATCGACATCAGCGGCCTGCCGTCCGAGCCGGTGCGGTTCGCCGCCTCCCCGCTGGCCGAACTGACCGCGATGCTGCACGTGCTGGCCGAACCCGGTCACCATCCGCAGTTCGCGGGCTGGGCCGCGGACGTCTGGGCCGGGCTGCGGCCCGAGCTGGCCGAGCGGCTCAGGGAGGCGGAGTTCCTCTGGCGTTCCTCGCAGGCCGACTTCATGATCCCCGCGCGCCCCCGGCTGACCCTCGCCGAGGAACTGGACGACGTGGACCGCATCGACGACGAGACCTACGTGACCGCCGCGCTCGTCACCACGTGCGGCAGCAACCGGGTCCACTTTCGCGGCGCGTCGCCGCTCACCGACACGACCGCGCGCGAGCGGGCCCTGGACGTGGCCCAGGCCCGCGGCGCGCTGCAGGAGGCCTTCGCGGAACGGCTGCTCGCGGACCCGGCCGCGGTCCGGGCGCGGGTGCGCCGCACCCTCGAAGAATGCGCCGAGGCGTTCTTCGACGGCGCCTGGGCGGACGTCGCGGCGCGGCTCGCCACCGATCTGCGCCTGAAGAACGAGCTGCTCAGGCGGCAGGGCGTCGGGGCGGCGCTCGCCTCGGTCTCCGGCGCGGTCACCCTGGCGCCGGACGGTGACTGCATCATCGTGGACAAGGTGCAGGACAAGGCGACCGCCGCACGCGGCGCCGGGGTCACCTTCATCCCGAGCGTCTTCGGCCGCCCGCACCTGGTGGCGGTCCACGCGCCCGGGTGGCATCCGGTGGTGCAGTACCCCGTCGCCGAGCCGGGTCCGGCCGAGCCGGTCTCCCTGGAGACGGTCACCCTCCGGCTGGAGGCGCTCGCGCATCCGGTCCGGCTGCGGCTGCTGCGCACCCTGGCCCGCGGCCCGCACACCACCGGCGAACTGGCGCATTTCTGGGAACTCTCACCCCCGGAGGTGTCCCGCCACCTCGCCGTCCTGCGCCGCGCGGGCCTGCTCACCTCTCGACGGCAGGGCCGTTACGTCCAGTACACCCTCAACCTGTCCGACCTGACGTCGCTGGGCGGCGACCTCCTGGCCGCCGTACTGCGCTGAGCGGTGAACCCGGCGTAATCACCCCGCGTACCAAGGGCGGGATGGGGAGACTGTGAAGCGCCAGGAAGACGCCAGGCTGGGGATGGTTGGTGCCGGCCGTGCAGGCGCTGACGCGGCGGTAAGACTCATCGAAGCACTCGAAGAGGACTGCGGCGCTTGCGCGGGGGCCGGCAGGACGCGCAGCGAGCAGTGGCAGGACTGGGAATTGCGCGCCGGTGAGCTGATCGCGGTGGCGCAGGCGGCGCGCCGCGCGGACGAGATGCACGCCCCTGCCGGAGCCGGAAACGCCGGAAACAATGGCAGCACATCGGCATCGAGATCGTCTGAGCAGGTCACGATCCTCGCGGTCATCGATCGGGCCATCGAGGATCACATGAAGGCGCGCCCTCTCGAACCGCAGGAGAACGACTGTAGTGCTTGCGGTGGGAGCGGAAAGAAGCTGTCCCCGGTTGGGCGCCTTCTCGCCGAGATGCTGATGCGCCACGGATTCGTACGCGAAGACCGGAGCGGATAGGGGCTGAGGGCAGGCGGTAACCCGCCAAGGCATGCGCAGGTGCCGGGCATTCGGCGCCGGGCGCGACCCTTCGCGCCCGGCGCCGGCGCTCGCTCTACCTCAGCATCGACGTCCGGTGTTGATGCAGGTGACGGCCTTGCGCATCAGGCGCGAGGACATGACGTTCTCGAAGTCGCCGTGATCGGTGATCGGCTTGTGCAGCTGCTCGGGGAAGGTGTCGAGGGCGTAGAGGGTGCCCTTGGCGATCTGCGCCTTGCTGACCTTGATGGTGTAGCTGAGCGTCATACGGAGTTGCGGCACGGCCTTCGTCCCGGACGGGCAGGCGCCCGCGGCGTCCGGGAACACGATGTGGGCGCGGTGGTTGGCGCTGTCGGTGTTCTGACCGTCCCAGCAGCTCGGGAAATCCAGAACCCGGGTCACCCTGCTGCCGGACGGGCAGATCGGGTACTTGTCGGCCGTCACACGGTCGGTGAAACCGGTGCACGTCCAATGCGCCCGGGCGTTGGCGGTGCCGTTGGTCAGGGATTTCGCGTCGCCGGTCACGGCCCGCAGGAACCGGGGCATCGCGGTGACCTTGCTGCGGGCGTTTCCGCGGTACTGGATCGACACCGTGGCGGGCACCAGCACGCGGCCGATGTTGAGGTCTGCCGCGCTGGAATCGTTCTGGGCGGAATCCGCGGCGCTGCGCAGCCGCACGACAGGCCAGTAATACGTCGACTTGTCGCCGTTGCTGCAGGTCGTGCCGGCTCGGCTGAGGCTGCCGTCGGTGGAGAACGCGTCCGTGGACAGATTGCCGACGTAGTCGTGGATATGGTGCGCACCGTTCTCGACGCCGGGCGCGACGATGAAGTTGGCCGAGTTGTGATGGCCGTTCTGGTTGCGCCCGCAGCGGGACGTGAACGTGCCGCGCGACCCCCTCCGGGTGGCCTTGACACCGCCGGCGCTACGCGGCACCTGCCTTATGTCGATGAAGTCCGCAGCGGTCGGATTGGCCGTGGCTTGCTGCCCGCCGCCCGCCTGGCCGCCCCCGCCCCCGCCCGCGTCACCGGCGCCGGTCAGGGTGCAGGGTGCCAGGGCGTCGAGGCCGGCGGGGCGCTGCGCCACCCGGCCGATCGCGGTCGCGATCCGGTTGATCGTCGCGACGCGCTTGTCCTTCAGCGGGCCCAGGATGGCGTTCTGCACGAAATTGGGGCCTCCCTGCCCCGCCGACGAGGTCAGGCGCGCATTCGCCTCCTTGATCTGCGTGTCGAGCTGGGCGAGGTTGCGGTCCACTTCCGCCTTGGCCTGCGCCGGCACAGCCGGCAGCCGATCGGCCACGGTCGGGCACGTGATGGTCTGCGCCCGGGACGCGGTGGGCGTCGAAGCGCCGGCCGGCGCCACCCCGACGGCGGCTAAGGACGCCACGGCGAGACCACCCCCGGCGACCAAGGCCAGGGAACGCAGGACCGAGAGCGGGCGGCGAGCATGCCCCATGGGTTCCTCCATTTTTGAAGGGTGTGAGGAAGTCCACCCGGCTCCATTCCGCTGGTACGCACTCCACCGGCGCGATGGTTCAAAGGGATCGCGAAAGTCTTCGGACGCGTGTTCCACGGCGATCCCTTAGCGATCACTCAGCACCGCTTCAACACAGCCTTAAGGAACTCCGCTGAAATCCACGCCGGGCTAACGTCCCTGGTGTCGTACTTCCCGACACGCCTGCGCGCCCTCCACCTCACCCGGCCCCAGACGCGCAGGCCGTCGGTCCTCTCCTCTGGAGGTAGCGCAGATCTTCGGTGGCCGTTCCGCACGCGACCCGGTCCCGTGCGGAACGGCCGCTCGCACGCGTGATCCGGCCACGGGGAACCCTGACCGCCCCGTCGATGTGATCTCTCTGGTCTTCGGTGTTCTCCGGAGGCCATGATGGCGACGTGATCTCATCAGGCGGTCGGCCGCAGAAGGCGCGGACGCGAACCGCTGGGTTCGAGAGGCAACTGGCGGCGTTCGGCGAGGTCCTGGCCGCGCACCCGTTCGCCGGTGACCATCCGGACGCGACGGCCGACATAGCGGTCGAGTTCGCACGCGCTCGCGAGCATCTTGAGGCCGCCGAGCGGGAGGCGGCCCACGACCGGACGCTGGCCAGGCGGGAACTGGACGCCTCCGTCGCGGCGCTGAACCGGCTCAATGCCCGTATCGCCGGAACCGTCCCGGTGAAAGAGGCGTCCGAGCCGAAACCGCAGGCGTCGGCCCCTGGGGTGCCGCGTGCTGTGGGCGACCGGCCCCGGCCTCGTCTGCGCGACCGGTACACGTCCAAGCAGCTGGCTTTGCGCGCAGGCCTCGCGGCCCTGGCCCTCTACCTCGCCGCAGTAGCGGTCCTGGGCGGGTGGCCCATGACGGTGGTCGCGGTGATGGGTGTGATCTTCGGATTTCCGTTGGCTTATGCCGGTGCCGATCTCGGAAAAGAGGTCCTGAGGCAGGTCTGGGGCGCTTTCAAAGGCGGCATCGTCGAGGCCGAGTACCGCCGCACGGCCAAGGCGGCGGAGGGGGACGCTTGGGAGCAGCACTTTGTCTACGAGGACGCCGACGGCCGCTCCGTGACGTACCGGCGGGGCGTGCCCAAGGAGTCCCTCGCGGCGCTGCCGTCACGCAAGCTCTGGCTCGTGGCTCACGGGGACGAACCCGAATTGCAGAGCCTATCGACACCCCTCTGGCTGACTCTGTTGCTGGCCTTCATGCTCTCGGTGTGCCTCGCGGGCGCGGCGGCGGTGCTGGGCGCCGTGCCGGGAATGCTGATCGCCGCGCTCACCGGCCACACCTTCGGCTGACCGGTCGATAAGCGTCCATCGCAGCAGGTCATGCGGTCTCGCCGGCGCGGACGAGGACCTGGAGGCGCGGGGCGACGACAGCCGGCTCGCCGGCTCACCGGACGATGCCGAGCCGCTCCGCCGCGCGCCCGAAGGCCGAGTTCGTCATGCGTTGTGGCCCACGTCACTCTTCGGGCTTGGGTGGGCCCGGCGGATTCTCCGTGGGCGGCGGGTCTAGATAGCGACCGAACTCGACCACGACTCCCGGAGTGTCTGATGTCCGATTCTTTCCAGATGGCGGTGGTGACCGGAGCGGGCCGCGGCTTCGGGCGCGCGATCGCGACCGCGCTCGTCGCGGCGGGCACCGGTGTCGTCGGCATCGCCCGCGACGAGCGGGAACTGCATGCCGTAAGCGAGGAACTGGGGGAGGGGTTCACCCCGGTCGCAGCCGACGCCACCGACGAGGCGCTCGCTCAGAGCGTCATCGGTAAGTACAAGCCGGGCCTGCTCGTGCTCAATGCCGGAGTCATGCCGCATATGGCACCGGTGCACGAGCAGACCTGGGAGACCTTCAGCCGCAACTGGCATGTCGACACCCGGCACGTCTTCACCTGGACCCGGGCGGCGCTGCTCGAACCGCTGGCGCCGGGCAGCGCGGTCGTCGCGATGTCCAGCGGGGCGGTCGTGGCCGGGTCCCCGCTCAGCGGAGGGTACGCCGGGGCCAAGGCCGCGATCCGGTACATCAGCGGCTATGCCGCCGAGGAGTCGGACAGGGCGGGGCTGGGAATCCGGTTCGTCGCGCTGCTCCCGCAGCTCACACCGGCGACCGGCCTCGGGGCGAAGGCGGTCGCCGACTACGCCGCGCGCCAGGGCGTCGACCGGGACGTCTTCGCGCGTGCCTTGCAGCCGATACTCACCCCGGAGCAGGTCGGCAAGGCGGTCGTGGATCTCGCAGGCGACCGCGACGCCGGTCCGGCCTACCTGCTCGCCGGTGCCGGGCTGCGCCCGCTCGACTGAGCCTCGGAGAAAGAGCCTCGATGAGCAGATTTGACGGCCAGGTCGTCGTCGTGACGGGCGGGGGCAGCGGCATCGGCCTGGCAACGGCGAAACGGTTCCACCAGGAAGGCGCCCGCGTCGCCATCGCGGGACGCGACCGGGAGCGGCTTCGCAAAGCCGCCGCTCTGATCGGCGATGACGTCCTCACCGTCGCGGCTGACGTCGGCCGGCTCCAGGACATCGACCTGCTCTTCTCCACCGTCGCCAGTGAGCTCGGCCGGATCGACGTCCTGTTCGTCAACGCCGGCTTCAAGGGTTTCCAGGCGCTTGAGGAGTCGACCGAAGAATTCTTCGACGAGGCTTTCGATGTCAACGCCAAGGGCGCCTTCTTCACCTTGCAGAAAGCGGTCCCGCACCTGAGCGACGGGGCCTCCGTCGTTCTGTGCGGGCTGGCCCCGGTCGACCCGGCCTGGCGTCGACCGGGAACCGGCGTTTACACCGCGTCCAAGGCCGCCCTGCGTTCCTTCACCCGGAGCGCGGCGGCCGAGCTCGCGCCGCGGCGGATCCGCGTGAACGCCGTGAGCCCCGGCCCGATCGACGTGTCCGACTCCGGTGACGCCCGCCTGCCACCCGGTGGGTCGGCCGAGCGGATGCGCCAGATGGCCGCCGCGGCCCCGATGAAGCGGCTGGGCGAACCCGAGGAGGTGGCCGGCGTCGTCGCGTTCCTCGCCTCCGGCGACGCCTCCTACGTCACCGGTCAAGAGATCGTCGTGGACGGCGGCATATCGTCCTAAAGGCACCTGTCGCGCTCCAGCGCGGCCCCCACGGCCGCGCCTGCAAGGAGTGTGTCGACCAGCGCGAATTCGATGGTCAGGGCCAGAACGGGGGGACGGGGTGGGCGTGGTCGGGGGCGTCCAGGAGACGGAGGTCGTTCAGGTTCCCCGTGCCGGGAAGGGGGACCTCCTCGACCAGGCGGCCGTCGTGGTGGTCGATGACCTGGATCCATGAGTCGCCGCGGTGCCGCTTGTCGCGGGGGGAAGGGACGGAGACGCCGACGATGAAGTGGTCGTCGGTCATGGCGAAGCCGCGGGCGAACCCGGCGCGGGGCAGGCGCAGGCGGCGGCCCCGGTCCGAGCGGATCTCCTTGGTCTTGGTGCTTATCCAGAACAGTTCCCCGTCGCGGCGGGCCAGCCCGTGAATGGAATGCCCGGCGTTCGGGTGCACGTCCACGAGGCGGAACGTCGCCCGGTCGTACACGTTGATGAAGCTCGCGGGGCCGAAGCCGTGGGCCGCGACGAAGAGCCGGTCGCCGTGCCACAGCAGGGAGTTGTAGTGCCAGCGGTCGTCGGCCGACGAGGCGTCGCGTTCCACGTACGGCCGGACGGTCTGCGCGGCGAGGTCGAACTCGACCGTGTCGTCGGCGCCGACGCCGATGAGGGAGTTGGTCCAGGGGCTCACCGTCCAGGCGCGTCCGGCGTCGTAGGCGAGCTGGTGCGTGTTGACCTGCAGGCGCACGGGGACGGCGCGGTTGAAGGCCAGGTCGCGGCCGAACGCCAGGAGTTGCCGGTTGTTGACGATGAAGAGCTCGTCGGGGCTCCAGGTGATGCCGAAGGGGCGGCATGTCGCGCGCTCGGTGATGGTCGGGTCGAAGAAGCCGGGCCGGACGGGGATGTGCCCGACCTCCTGGGTCCGGAGGTCGACGACGACCGCGAGGCTGCACATGTTGGACACGGTCGCGAGGATCCGCATGGCGTCAGCGGGACGGGAGGGCGCCGAGGCGGCGGCTCGACCGCTCGATCATCATCCGGGCCAGCCCGTCCGCCCGCGAGGACGGCCCGGCGAGGGTGAACCCGTCGGCGCAGGCGTCCGACAGCGTCCCGGCGATGTGCTCGCGGACCTCGCGGAAGTGCCCGCCGAGTTCGCCCGCCGGCCAGCGCACCTGGATGGACGGCCCGTCGTGCGCGCCGGGAAGCGCGGCCAGGATGTGGCGTGCGACGTCCAGTTCCTCGATGGCGAGGGCGGTGAGGTGGCCGGTGCCGCCGGCGGGCCCCGCGCGTCCGGTGAGCCTGGCCTCCTTGCGGTACCGGTCCAGCAGGAGATGCACGAAGGAGCCCGGCGGTGGAGGAGCCGGGTCCATCTCGTCCAGCAGGGCGAGCAGCCACTCGACCATGACCGTTCCGGCCGGTCCGAGGTCCTGCCGGTCCTGGAGCTGCTCGCCGAGATAGTGGGCGCGTGCGAGCGCGCGCCCGGTGTCGATCATCCGGGGTGCGGCCGTTCGCGGCCCGTAGGTCCGGTCCAGTGCCGCCGGTGAGCGCTCGGCGACCCGCGCGAGCAGCGCGATCTGCACGTAGACGTGGAAGGCCGCGAGGGCGCGGTCGGTGTTCCACAGGTTGTGCTCGCCGGTCCCGGGCGTGTTCCAGAGCGACCGGATCTTCGCCGCACCGGCGGCCGGGCGCAGCAGGGCATGGCCGCGGCGGATGTCGTAGAGCTTCTGGTGCAGCGATTCGTGCAGCAGATGCTCGGCCGTCCACCAGGGGTTCCTCAGCTTCGCCCGGTTCAGGAAGATGACGCCGCTGAGCTGGAACTGCGAGCTGGACGCCTTGCCCTTCCACGCGCCCTCGGGCGGGAACACCGCGATCAGGTGCGTGTGGGACAGGGCGCTGCGCGCGAGCGACGGAAGCAGTTCGCCGAGCAGGCAGACGGCGTCCTCCAGGACCGCCGTCTCGGCTTCGCCCGGCGTGCAGAGGGAGCCCTCGTACTCGCTGCGCACCAAGAGCCGGAAGGCATGCCCGAACGCGTCGTCGGGCGCGTCCTCGCGCCATACCGCGCCGCCGAAATCCGCCGCGCGGAGGGGCTGAGCACCCTTGCGAGTCGGGCGCGCGCCGGTGTCGCGGATGCTCTCGAGAAGTGCGGCGCAGTGTTCCAGGGGCAGGCCGCGTGCACTGCCGTTCACGATGCGGGAGAAGGCGTGCTGGATCGCGCATCTCACCACGGGATCATCGAAGAGGTCGCATTTCTCGATGTCCGTGCCCGCCAGTTCCCGGTGGAGCCGCGCGGCGGCCGGTATCGTCGCGGAGATCCTCTCCAGCCGGCGCAGGTAGGAATGGCGGAGTCGATCGCGAATGTAGCCGCTGTCTCCGAAACCCGGGTCGCTCGCGAAGGCCTTCTCGAGGTCGCGGGCGATCGGATCCGCCGGAAGGCCGCCGGTTCCGGCGGCCTTTCCGGCCCGGTCTCCGGGGTTCACGCCGGCTCGGTCTCCGGCTCGGTTTCGGGCTCGGTCTCGGCCTCGTCGTCGTGGTGGTGGTGTCCGGCGTCGCGTTCGGCCAGCGCCATCTCGTCGGCGGACAATTGCAGCCTCTCGAGCTGCTCGTCGGTGAGGAATACGCGCCGACGGCCGCTGCGAGGGGAATTCTCGGGCATGTGCTGCCTCCTTGTGCCGCGCGGAGAGGAGCCGTGGCATTTCCGTGGGAATGCTTTCCTGCTCGCTCTCAGGAGTATGAGCGTAAGACGGTGTCTCGACCGGTGTCAACGACGGTTCTGGCCGCATCCGGCACCGATCTTCCGACGTCAAGATCCGTTCGATGATCCAAAGGGAGATCGAATTCTTCGGTGCCGGAAAACCTTCGAATATCTAAGTTCTCGCCGGCCCCGTTCCGCACCGAATGGTGTTCCGGTTCGGTGCGGCGGCGCGCGGGCTGCGGCGAACGCCGGCGCGCGGGCGCCGCTCGGCCCGGTAGCGTCCTGGAAAGTTCGTCAAAGAGATCCGGGAGAGATGATCTTCAGATGCGGTACCTGTTCTCCGTGATCCACGACCGGCCCACCCTCGCCACCCCGGAGGAGGACGCCGCGATCGACGTGTTCAACGAACGGCTCCAGGCCGAGGGCAACTGGGTCTTCGCCGGCGGCCTCGCCGCGCCCGACACCGCCACCGTCATCGACAATCGGAGCGCGGAGGCGCTGGTCACCGACGGGCCCTTCCTGGAGTCCAAGGAGTACCTCGCCGGCTTCTGGATCATCGAGGCCGCCGACCTCGACGTGGCGCTCGCGCTCGCCGCCGACGCGTCGAAGGCCTGCAACCGGAAGATCGAAGTGCGGCCGTTCCTGTGACCGGTACCGATGTCCGCGAGGCGGTCACCCGGGCCCACCAGGAGGAGTGGGCCCGGGTCGTCGCCTCACTGACGAGGCGTTTCGGTGACCTCGACATCGCCGAGGAGGCCGCCGCCGAGGCGTTCGCGACCGCCGTGCAGCGGTGGCCGGACGACGGCGTGCCGCCCAACCCGGGCGCCTGGCTGACCACCACCGCCGTCCGCAAGGCCATCGACCGGATCCGCCGCGAGAGCAAGCGCGACGACAAGCACCGCGAAGCCCGGATGGTGCACGACGACGGCCCGCCCGAGCCGGCCGGCGCCGTCGACGACGACCGGCTCCGGCTGATCTTCACCTGCTGCCATCCGGCGCTGGCGGCGCAGACCCGCGTGGCGCTGACGCTGCGCATGGTCGGCGGCCTGACCGTGCCCGAGATCGCCCGCGCCTTCCTGGTGGCGGACACCGCCATGGAGCGGCGGATCACCCGCGCGAAGGCCAAGATCAAGGCGGCGCGCATCCCGTACCGGGTGCCGTCCGCCGAGGACCTCCCGGCGCGCGTGTCCGGCGTGCTCGCCGTCCTGTACCTCGTGTTCAACGAGGGCTACCTGGCGTCCGGCCCCGGCACCGATCCGGTGCGCGCCGACCTGACCACCGAGGCGATCCGGCTCACCCGCCTCATCCGGGCCCTGCTGCCCGGCGACGGCGAGGCGGCCGGGCTGCTGGCGCTGATGCTGCTGACCGAGGCCCGCCGCCCCGCCCGGGTCTCCGCCGGCGGCGAGCTCGTCCCCCTGGCCGAGCAGGACCGCGGGGCCTGGGACGCGACGCTGATCGCCGAGGGGCACCGGCTGGTGCGCGAGCGCCTCGCGGCCGCCGCCGGCGGGGTCGCTCCGGGCCGCTACCAGATCCTCGCGGCGATCAACGCCGTGCACACCTCCGCCCGCGACATGCGCGACACCGACTGGTCGCAGGTCGTCGCCCTCTACGACCAGCTCGTCCGTCTCGACGCCTCCCCGGTCATCGCGCTCAACCGGGCGATCGCGGTCGCCGAGGTCGACGGCCCGGAGGTGGCGATGGCGTCCGTCGACCGCCTTGCCGACGAGCTGGCCGGCTATCACGCCTACCACGCCACCCGCGCCGACCTGCTGCGCCGGCTGCGCCGCGGTCGTGAGGCGCGCGCCGCCTACGACAGGGCCATCGAGCTCGCGGGCAACACCGCCGAGACCGCCTACCTGGCCCGCCGCCGCGACCAGCTGCGGTGACGAACCCCCTCATCCGACGATGAGGGGGAGGGTCTCCCAGCCCCGGACGGTGGAGGTCTGGCCGAGCCTGGCGTTATCCCAGTCGACTTCCCAGGTCGGGAAGCGTTTGAGGATCTCCTCCATCGCGATCCTGCCTTCGAGGCGGGCCAGTGCCGCACCGAGGCAGTAGTGGCCGCCGAGCCCGAAGGTGAGCTGCTGGCCGATGTCGCGGTGGAGGTCGAAGCGGTCGGGGTCGGTGTGGCGGCGGTGGTCGCGGTTGGCGGAGCCCACGATGAACAGCAGGGCGCTGCCGGCCGGAACGGTCTCGCCGTGGAACCGCACGTCGCGGGTGACGTAGCGGGCGATGGAATGGCCGGTCGGCTCGTACCGGAGGATCTCCTCGATGGCGTTGCGGATGAGGGACGGGTCGTCGACGAGCTCGCGGCGCTGCTCCGGGTGCCGGGCGAGGACGGCGCCGATCCAGCCGATGAGCCGTCCGGTCGTCTCGTTGCCGGCGTTGGAGACGACGTTGACGTAGGTCAGGACCTCGTCCCGGGTGAGTGTGCGGGTCCGCCCGTTCTCGTCCTCGAATTCGGCGTTCAGGAGATCGGTCATGAGGTCGTTGGACGGATGGTCGCGGCGCCAGTCGATGTAGTCGGCGAAGGCCTCGTTCGTGAGCGACTCGGCCCCCTTGAACCTCATCTTCTGGCCGTCCTCGGTGCGCAGCGCCTCGTCGGCCATGTCGCGGATGGCGGGCTGGTCGGCCTCGGGGATGCCGAGGAGCATGCCGATGACGCGCATCGGCATCTCCGCGCCGACCGCCTCGACGAGGTCGAAGCGGCCGGCCCCGGCGAGCGGGTCGAGGACGGCGGTGCAGAACCCGCGGACCTGCGGTTCCAGCATGCCGATCCGGCGCGGGGTGAAGACGCGCGAGAGCAGCCGGCGGTGGACGTCGTGGATGGGCGGGTCCTCGAAGATGAGGGTGCCCGACGGGATCTCGTAGCCCGACTGGATGATCTCGAGGATGTCTCCCCGGGACGAGGAGAACGTCCGCCAGTCCGGCAGCCCGCGCTCGCAGTCGGCGAACCGGGTGACCGCGTAGAAGTCGTATTTCTCGTTGTAGTACAGCGGCTTCTCTTCCCGGAGCCGACGGTAGATCGGGTACGGGTTCTGAGCGATGCCTGCGTCGTAGGGGTCCCAGTAGATCTCGCCGCCGGTCTCCACCTTTCGCACCTCCCTGTATCGCGCGGGTCGTGGCGGTTCCGTCCGCCTACTTGAGCATTGCGCCGGCGTCGATCGGCAGCGGGACGCCGGTGACGTAGCGGCCCTCGTCGGAGACCAGGAAGAGGATCGCGTTGCTGACGTCCACCGGCTCCACCCACGGGACCGGAAGCGCGTTCATCAGCTGCGAGACCGGCGCCATGTCCTCGGCGGTCGGGTTCTCCAGGTCGGGCCGGAACATCCGGTAGGTCATGTCGTTCATCAGCATCGGGCTGTTCACCTGGGTGGGGTGGACGGAGTTGACGCGGATGTTGTGCTGGGCGAACTCGACCGCCATGCTGCGCATCAGCCCGACCACGCCGTGCTTGGACGCGATGTAGTTGCCGATGTTCGGGTGGGACTTCAGCCCGCCGACGGAGCTGGTCAGCACGATCGCGCCGCCGCGTCCGCCCTCGATGACGTGCGGGACGGCGGCCTTGACGGTCTGCCAGACGCCGGTGAGGTTGACGTCGATGGAGTCCCGCCACAGCTTCTCGCTCATCTTCTCGATGGCGTCTCCAGCGGCGGCGAGTCCGGCGTTGGCGAGGATGATGTCGAGCCGGCCGAACCGGCTCACTCCTTCGTCGACCGCGGCCTTCAGCGCGTCGTAGTCGCGGACGTCGGCCTGGACGGCGTGGATGCGCCGGCCCGCCTTCTCGACCTGCGCGACCGTCTCCTCCAGGTCCTCGGGGGTGGACATCGGGGTGGGCACGCTGTCGATCTGCTTGCAGACGTCGACGGCGATGATGTCGGCGCCCTCCTCCGCCAGGCGCACGGCGTGGCTGCGGCCCTGACCGCGGGCGGCGCCGGTGATGAACGCGACCTTGCCTTCGACTCTTCCGGGCATGCTGTCCCTCTTTCTCGGCTCGGGGCCCTCGTCCAGGCGACGAAGGCGACGGTGCGGTTGTGGGTCGTCCGGCTTCGTCCCGATGCCGGCGTCAGTCACCCTTGGCCTCCTCGACGGCCCTCTGCCAGGCCCGCGCGACCATGACCGCGCCGACGCGCGTGCGGTAGGCGGCGGATCCGTGCAGGTCCGACGGGACGGACGCGAGTTCGGACATGGCGGTGCGCCCGACATCGGCGGCGTCGATCGCGGCGGCCTTCCCGCCGGTCGCGGCGGCCTCCGCGGCCGGGGCCCGCCGCGCGGTCGGGCCGAGCCCGAACAGGCCGATGCCGCAGCGCCGGATCCGGGCGTCCTCGTCGAGTTCGACGGCGACGGCGGCGCCCGCCAAGGCGAAGTCCGCGTACCGGCGGGCGAACTCCTCGACGGCGAACCCGCTGCGGGCGCTCCGGACGGGAAAGGTGATCCCGGTGAGCAGCTCGTCCTCCGCCAGGTCGGTGCTCCACAATCCGGTGAAGAACCGGGTGGCGGGGATCGTCCGCCGTCCCCGAGGCGAGAACGTCTCCAGCCGGGCGTCGAGGGCCAGCGCCACCGCGGGGTACTCGGCGGCGGCGTCGGCGTGGGCGAGCGACCCGCCGATGGTGCCGCGGCTGCGGATCCGGAAGTGGCCGATCAGGGGAGTGGCGCGGGCCAGCAGCGGGACGGCGCCGGCGACCTCGCCGGACCGCTGGATCGCGGCCTGCGTGGTGCCCGCGCCGATCCACAGCGATCCGTTGCGGCGCTCGATGCCGCGCAAGCCCGGCACGCGCCGCAGGTCGACCAGGTGACCGAGGACCGCCAGCCGCCGGACGAGCATGGGGACGAGGCTCTGCCCGCCGGCGATGGCCTTGGCGTCCTCGCCCAAGTCGGCGAGAAGCGCGACGGCCTCTTCGAGCATCGTCGGGACGTGGTACTCGAACGATCCCGGGGGCTCCGGGTGTCCGTACTCTAGGGTGGGCACCTCGGCGGTGGTGGGCAGGAGGTAGTCCTTGAAGGTCGTGGTGAGGGGGTTGCCGTCCTCGTCGTAGGCGCAGTGCTCGTACAGCGCGCCGCCGATCCCCTGCACCGCGCCGCCCGCGATCTGCCCCTCCACCACGTTCGGGTTGCAGGGGAGCGCCGCGTCGGGATAGGCCCGCCCGCCGGCCCCGTGCCCGCTCACCGGTCCGCCCATGCCTGGACGGTCTCGGGCTCTGCGGACCGACCGGCGGGGAAAGGTGCGTCGACTGCCATCGAACAGCTTCTCCGTTCTTCTCGGAGGCCGATGGTGGGAAGGGGACGGATGGCGCCGCGATCTCTGCTAAACGACTGTTTAACACCCGCTCCGCGGGCCGTCAAGGAGAAGGAGACATGACTTCGCCTCGCCGTATGGGACCGGAGAATTCCAAAACCCGGCTGCGGTTCCTGGACATCGCCGAACGGCTGATGCTGGAGGAGGGGTACGCCGCCGTCGGGATCCGGCGCGTGGCCCGCGAGGCCGGCGTCACGCCGGCCCTGATCCACTACTACTTCCGGACCCTGGACGACCTGTTCATCGCCCTGATCCGCAGGCGGTCGGAGCAGGAGTTGGAGGCGCAGGAGCGCGCGCTGGAGTCCGGCGGGCTGCTGCGCTCCCTGTGGGCCTACAACAGCCATCCCCAGGGAGCGACGCTGAACGTCGAGTTCATCGCGCTGTCGAATCACCGCAAGGCGGTGCGCGCCGAGCTGGTCGGCTATGCCGAACGGGCCCGCGAACTCCAGAGAAAGGCGGTCGCCGAATATTTGAAGGCGCGCGGAATCGACCCCGAGGCGCTGCCCCCGCTCGCTTTGACCGTTCTGATATCGACGGTTTCCCGAGCGCTCACGATCGAGGACGCCATGGGGCTCACCGCGGGCCATGACGAAGCCCTGGCCCTCGTCGAGGAGTACCTGCGGAAGATCGACGGCGCTCCCGTCCAGGACGCGGAGTGAACCGTCCAAGGGCGAGAGGTCGAGGTGCAGGCCTGCCTCGGCGCGAAGCGGCACGTCCGGCGGTGCACGGGGACGCATTGACCACATGTCACGCATGGATGAAGACGTTCTTGGTCTGAAGGAACTCGAAGAGTCCTTCCCGGCCTCCCTCTCGTCCGATGCCGCTCTGCTTGTAGCCGCCGAACGGCGCGCCGGGCGGCTGACCGGAGACGCCGTTGACGTGCACGCTGCCCGACTGGAGCAGCGGCACGATCCGGTGCACCCGTGACACGTCCCGGGTCTGGAGGTAGGTGCCCAGGCCATAGGGGGTCGAGTTGGCCAGATCGACCGCCTCCGCCTCGCTCCCGAAGGGGAGGATCGACAGCACCGGGCCGAAGATCTCCTGACGGGCGGCCTCGCTCGCCGGATCCACGTCGGCGAGGACCGTCGGCTCGACGAAGTAGCCGTCGCGGACGTGCGGCGGCAGCGAGGCCCGATCCACGGCGCCGCCGCCGATCACCACCCGTGCGTCCTTCCTCGCCCGGTCGATCACACCGAGGACGCGGTCCCGAGACGCCGCGTCGATCACGGGGCCGACGGCGGTGCCCGGCTCGAACGGATCGCCCGCGCGCAGGCCAGCGACGCGCCGGCGGGTCGACTCGACCACGTCGTCGTACACCTCGCGGTGCACCAGCATCCGGGTGGTGAGATTGCAGCCTTGGCCGGCGATGTTGTAGCAGGAGCGCACGGTCAGGGCGACGGCCTCGTCGAGGTCGGCGTCGGGGAAGACCACGTTCGCCGACTTGCCGCCCAGTTCCAGCACGACCGGTTTCACCGTGTGCCGGGCCGCGTCCAGGATCTTCTTCGCGGTCGGGATCCCGCCCGTGAACGAGATCTTCGCGACGTCCGGATGCCGCACCAGCCGGTCGCCGGCCTCCGCGCCGCCGGGCAGGACGTGCAGGACCCCGGGAGGCAGACCCGCCTCCAGAGCGATCTCCGCGAACCGGGCCACGGTGTAGGGGGCGAGCTCGGACGTCTTGACGACCACGCAGTTGCCCGCGGCCAGCGCGGGCGCCACCTTCATGCCGATCGACGTGATCGGCCCGTTCCACGTCACGATGACGCCGACGACGCCGTACGGCTCGGGGAGCGTGTAGTCGAAGCCCGTGTTGAGCACGGGGCTGAGGGGGATCGTCGCTCCTTCGATCTTGTCCGCCCAGCCGGCGTAGTAGCCGAACCAGCCCGCGCAGAGATGCGCGAGCGCCGCGGATATCACGGCTGGGGCGCCGATCTCGAGGGTGGTGAGGCGGGCGAGTTCGGGGACGTGGGCCTCCATCGACTCCTCGACCCGCTGCAGGATGCGCCGGCGCTTGTCGGGTGACATGGCCCGCCACGCGGGAAATGCGGACTTGGCCGCGCTGACCGCCGCGTCCACTTCCCGCGGCCCGCTGAGCACGACGGTGCCGTTCGCCCGGGCGGTCGCGGGGTTGATGTGATCCGCCGTGTCCAGGGCCGGGCGGTCGAGCCAGGTGCCGTCGACGAGCGGTCCGGTGACGCCGAGGTCGTCGGAGGTGGTCGGGGAGGTGGTCATCGCGGGATCCCGCCTTGTCCATAACGGCGCGGCCCGTCCGGCATCTGCCTCCGGACGCCTGGAGAGGAGAGCTTTCGATCATGAGAACATCGCTACCACTGACGATTTGATCGAAGCACACCTTGCTGGAAAAAGTCCAGTGACTTAAAGTTAAGCCGTCCGAATTCCGAAAGGCCGGCCGGAGGATGTGGCATGGGCGACGCACCCGCAGACAGGACGTATCGCGAGGTCATGACACGCGAGGCGCCCGCACCGGCCACGCCGCTCGAAGCGGCGGCCCGCGATTTCGTGTTCGGCGAGGTGTGGCCCCGTCCCGGGCTGAGCCGGCGGGACCGCCGATGGGTGACGCTGACCTGCGTCGGCGCGGCGGACGCGCCCGAGCCGATCGACGAGCACGTCTACGCGGCCCTCAACAGCGGCGACATCGAACTGGAGGCGATGCTCGAGTTCGTCCTGCAGTTCGCCGTCTACTGCGGCTGGCCGAAGGCCTCGCACATCGAAGGCGTGATCCGCCGGCAGTGGGCCCGCATCCTCCGGGAGCGCGGAGAGGAACCGGGGCCGTTGCCGCTCCTCGGTAACGAGACCCTGGGCATCGACGACCGGGACGAGCGCATCAAGCGCGGCGTGGAGGAGTTCGTCGACGTCAACCTCATCCAGGCGCCCAGGCCCGAGACACCGTACATCCACGCCGGAATCCTCAATTTCGTCTTCGGGCACGTCTGGCAGCGGCCCGGCCTCACCCGCCGCGAACGCCGCATCATCACCGTGGCGAGCGTCGCCGTCTGCGACTCGCCCACGCCGCTGCGGTCGCACGTCGGTGCCGCGCTGAACTCCGGCGACGTCTCCAAGGAGGAGATGGACGAGATCGTCCTGCAGTTCGCCGCCTATTACGGCTTCGCCAAGGCCGAGGCGCTCGGGAGCACCGCCGACGCGATCTGGGCCGAAAGGACCCGCTGACGCTCGGGGCGCATCCATCCTTCTACGATGGGCGTCGCAGGAAACGCATGAGAACGCAGTCGACTTCCCTCCCGCGGGTGATCCATGGTGTCCATGTCGGTCTCGACGTCTTCCACGAAGGCGGAGATAATCCGCGCCGCCGAACGGCTCTTCGCGCAGCACGGCATCGACGGCGTATCGCTCCGCCAGATCGGCGCCGAGGCCGGCAACGGGAACAAGTCGGCGGTCCAATACCACTTCGGGACCAAGGAGCTCCTGCTCCAGGCGATCTGCGAGCATCGCCTGCCCGACATCCACGAGCGTCGCCGGATGCTCATCGTCCGATACCGTCCGCGCGATCTGCGTTCGTGGGTCGAATGCTATGTACTTCCACTCTTGGAGCAGGGCGAGCGGGAGGACAGCAGGTATCTCACGTTCGTCAGCATGCTGCGGCATCACAATCGCCAGGACGTGTTCCAACGGCTGCCCAAGGAGTTCCAGGCGTCCACGCGCGAGTTCGGTGAGCGCGTCGCGGCGTTGCTCCCGCACCTCCCCGAGCCGTTGCGGGAGCACCGCATCGGCCAGGTCGCGTCGTTCGGCGTCGAGGCCGCGTCCGACCGCGAACGGGCGCGGGTGAACGGCTATCCGGTCGTGCCGTTCGCGCTGCACGTCGCCGACCTGCTCGACGGCCTCATCGGATTCCTCCAGGCTCCGGCGTCACCGGCCGCGCTCGCCGCCCTTGAGGACGCACCGCCCGGCACGACCTGGCTGCCGTATCTGTAGGCCCGGCGCTGGGCTACCTGATGGTGACGCCCGCATCGACCTTGAACTCCATGCCGGTGACGTGCCGGGACTCGTCGGAGACGAGGAACAGGACGGCGTTGCTCACGTCCCGCGCGTCGACCATCGGGACCGGCAGCGCGTTGGTGTAGATGGGCGCGAGGTCGGGGCGCTTCTCGGCGAGCAGGCCGTGCAGCGAGGCCGGCGCCATGCCGGTCGCCACCCCGGTGGGATGGACGGTGTTGACGCGGATGTTCTGCGCCGCCAGCTCGTTGGCCAGCGCCTGGCTCATCCCGACCACACCGTGCTTGGACGCGGTGTAGGGCGTCGTGAGCGGGCTTCCCTTGATGCCGGCGGCGGAGCTGATGTTGACCAGGCTGCCGCCGCGCTCGATCAGGTGCGGGATCGCGGCGACGCAGGTGTTCCACGAGCCGATGAGGTTGACGTCGAGGACGAGACGCCACTGCTCGGGCGTGGTGGTGTCCCAGGTGCCGGCGGTGAGCACGCCCGCGTTGGCGACCGAGGCGTCCAGTCCGCCGAGTTCGGCCACCCCGTCCGCGACGGCCTTGCGCATCGCCGCGGCGTCGCGGACGTCGGCCACCGCCGCCACCGCGCGGCGACCGTGTGCGCGCACGAGGCGGGCGGTCTCGTCGAGGTCGTCCTTGGTGGACAGCGCGTACTCCAGCCCGGGCGGCGACTCGCACAGGTCGACCAGGATCAGGTCCGCGCCCTCCTCGGCCAGGCGCACCGCGTGGCTGCGCCCCATGCCGCGCGCCGCCCCGGTGACCAGGACGCGCTTTCCCGCCGCTCTTCCAGCCATCGTGCCGCCCGTCCCGTCAGAGCTTGTTGCAGAAGCCGGCGTCGACCGGCATCGCCACACCGGTGATGAACTTGGCCTGGTCGGAGGCGAGGAACGCGACGGCGTCGCTGATGTCGCCGGGCTCCAGCATGTCGACCGGCATCGGGTTCTGCAGGTGCGGCCCGCCGCCCTCGGGGTTCTGCTCCAGCCACTCGGTCATGCCCGGGTTGACCGCCATCATCGTCCGGACCGCGGTCGGGTGCACCGTGTTCACCCTGATGCTGTGCGGCGCCAGGGCGTTGGCGAACGTCCGCATCAGCCCGACCACCCCGTGCTTGGACGCGGCGTACCCGACCCCGCCGCCCTGCGTGCCGCCGAAGCCGCGCAGCCCTGCGGTGGAGCTGGTGATGATGATCGAGCCGCCGCGGCCGCCCTCGATCAGGTGCGGCATCGCCGCCTTCACGGTGTTGAACGTCCCCGACAGGTTGACGCCGACGACGGCCTCCCAGTGCTCGAGCTCCTCTTCGATGGTCAGCTCGCGGAACGCCATCGGGGCGATGCCCGCGTTGGCGCAGACGATGTCGAGCCGGCCCAGCTCGGCCACGCCCGCGTCCAGCGCCGCCCGCAGCCCGTGGAAGTCGCGCACGTCGGCGACGGCCCCGATCATCCGCCGTCCCTGCTCCTTGACCAGCGACTCCGTCTCGGCCAACTCCTCGCGGGTGCCCATCGCGTAGCCGTTGGCGGGGATGTCCGCGCAGATGTCGACGCCGATGACGTCCGCGCCCTCGCCGGCGAGGCGCACCGCGTGGCTGCGCCCCTGCCCGCGTGCCGCACCCGTGATGAAGGCGACCTTGCCGTCCAGTTGTCCCACTGCTTCCCGGCCCTTCCCGCTCCACGCCGGCGCGCGGCGACGCGCTTCCGTCCTTGCGTCGCGGCCGCTGATCGAACCGATCCGATCTCTCTTCGGCATTGCTATAACAAAAAGTTCTTTGCAGTCAACAGTCCGGGTGCGCTCCGGAATCCGGTAGGTTGTGCTGCATGGCTCGTCCTGCGCCTGCGTCCACCCGCGCGGCGACGATCATCTCCTTCCTCACCGCGCATCCCCTGCAGGGCTTCACGATCAGCGAGCTCGCCCGGCACCTCGGGATGAACATCGCCTCCGCCCACGCCACGCTGGCCGTGCTGAGCGACTGCGGATTCGTCCTGCGGGATCCCGTGCACCGCACGTACGTGCTCGGCCCGGCGCTGGCGGCGACGGGCTTCGCCGCGCAGGAGCGGCACCCGGCGATCGGCGCCGCCATCGCCCAGGCCGAAGTGCTCGCCGCCGAACTCGAATGCGAGATCGGCGTGACGGCCGTCGCCGGGCGGGACGTCGTCATCCTCGCCCAGCGGGGGCCGGAACCGGCCGCCTCCGGCATCGGCTACCCCGGCGACCGGTCGCCGTTGCTCGCCCCGATGGGCGCGCCGTTCCTGGCGTGGGCCGACGACGAGGCCGTTGCGGCCTGGCTGGAGCGCGGCGCCGTCGGCCCGCCCCTCGACGCCCTCTACCGGCGCGTCCTCGCCCAGGTGCGAGACCACGGCTTCAGCGTCGCCACGTCCGCGATCGCGGCGCCGGCCGTGATCGAGGCCATGAGCCGGCTGCGCGCCGAACCGGCCGATGACGGCGCCGAGCAGAACCTCCGCGAGGTGCTGCGCGCGACCGACGAGATGCTCGTGCTCTTCGACGGCCTGCCGGGCGCCGACGAGATCGTGTTCAAGGCGATCGCCGCGCCGATCTTCGACCCGACCGGCCGCGCGCTGCTGACGCTCAGCATCACCGGATCCGGGGAACCGGTCCGCGTCGACCGGGTCCTGGCCCTCGGCCGGCGGCTGGTCCAGGCGGCCGGGATCGCGACGCGCCAGTCCCGGGGTCGTGTACCGCGCCGCGACGCGCATCGCGCCGCGAGCGAGCCCGCCGACGCGATCGGCGGTTGAGTCCCGGACGGACCGTTCCGGCACGGGACCTGTTGACGGCCTTTCGTCGCAGGTGTTAGACATGGCCCCTCCCAGTCTGCTGAACACCTGTTCGGCACACCCGGCCATTAAAACGTTTTAATAAGGAGTGGGCCCCGTGACAACCGCCAAGGTGCTGGTCACAGCCGTGACGGCCGCCGGCATGAGCATCGCCCTGACGGCCGGTGCCGTCGCCGCGGCCCCGCCGGGGACACCCGCCGCCACCTCGGATCGCGTCCCGTCCCTGACGGCCGCCGCCTTCCGGAATCCGCCCGCGGCCGTCCGTCCCAAGTACCGGTGGTGGGTGCCGCTCGCCGACACCGACGACGGCGAACTGCGCGCCGAGGTCAAGCAGATCGCGGACTCCGGCGCGGGCGGGGTGGAGGTCGCGCCGTTCGGTGTGCCGGGCGCGGGGAACCAGGACGCCGGCTTCCTGAAGACCTACGGCTGGGGCACCGCCTTGTGGACGCACAAGCTGCAGGTCATCCTCACCGAGGCGAACAAGTACGGGTTGACCGTGGACCAGAACATGGGCCCGCACTACCCGCCGACCGTGCCCACCGTGAAGGACGTCAACGATCCGGCGGCCGCTCAGCAGCTGGTGTACGGCTCGGCGTTCGTGAAGGCGGGGGAGGCCTTCCAGGGGAGCCTGCCCGCTCCAGGGACGAGCGTGCCGGCCGGAGCGAGGACGACGCTCGTCGCGGTCGCCGCCGCCAAGTGCACCGACGACGGGTGCCCTCTCCCCGAGGGCGCTTCGCGGAAGCTGGACCGCTCGACGGTCACCGACCTGACCAAGCAAGTGAAGAACGGTGAGCTGACCTGGACCGCGCCCGCCGGAACGGGCACCTGGGCACTGCTCGCCTTCTACCAGACGGCGGACGGCCTGACGAAGACGGCCCTGTCCGCGACCTCGCCGAACTACGTCGTCGACCATCTGAGCGGCACCGGAGCGAAGGCGGTCGCCTCCTTCTGGAACTCGGCGATCTTCACTCCTGAGACGCAGCGGCTCCTCGACCGGATGAACGGGCGCGGCTCCATCTTCGAGGACTCCCTGGAGATGGGGTCCAACCAGCTCTGGACGTGGGACTTCGCGAGCCAGTTCAGCAAGCGCCGCGGCTACTCCGTCGTCGACGCGCTGCCGGCCCTCACCGGCGTCGGCGCCCAGGGAACGGCGACGCCGGGGTTCGACTTCGGCGACGGCAGCGGAGCCCGCTACCGGCAGGACTACCGCCAGACCTGGAGCGACCTCTACATCGACCGGTACGTCACCGGCCTGCAGCACTGGGCCGAGTCGCACGGACTCGTCTACCGCGCCCAGCCCTACGGCAACCCCATCCAGACCGGGAGGGCCGCCCAGGTGACGGGCATCCCCGAAGGCGAGTCGCTCAACTTCGGCAGCCCCAACGCCTACGGCGCCGAACAGGACTACAAGGTGCTCGCAGGCGGTGCCCACACCGTCGGCACGACGCGGATATCGACCGAGTGCTGCGCCGTGTTCAACGGCGCGTACCGCTCCACCGTCGCCGGCCGCGACCTCAACCAGGATCTCAAGTCCGACCAGCCGTGGCTCAACGGCGACGCCCAGAACGGCAACCTCGACACCGCCTACAAGGCGTTCGCCGGCGGCGTCACCCAGGTCGTCTGGCACGGCTTCGCCTACAAGGACGCACCGGCGGGGCTCGCTTCACCGAACCCCGGCGAGGGCGGGGCGTGGCCCGGCTACAACCCGTGGAACATCCGCGGCTACCTCAACGTGGGGGAGCTGTTCGGACCGCGCGTCCCGCAATGGCAGGACTACCGCTCCGTCAACGACCACCTCTCCCGGCTCCAGCTCGTCCTGCGGCAGGGGAGGCCGCGCCTCGACCTCGCCGTCTACTACCAGGACCTCGGCCTTGCCGGGCAGAGCGTCAGCCCCCAGGAGGCGCCGGCGCACATGCTCGGTGTCGACTCGGCCACGGCCGCCGCGGGCTACACCTACGAATATCTGACGCCTGACACCCTTGCCGGCGCCCCCTACAAGGGCCATCGCCTCTTCCCCGACGGAGCCGCCTACAAGGGCCTCGTCCTGAACAACCAGACCACGATCACCACTGACGCGGCCCAGCGCATCCTCGCCCTCGCTCGCCGAGGCCTGCCCGTCTTCGTGATCGGCGCGGCCCCATCGGCTGCCCCCGGAGCCACCGGCCAGGACACCCGTGTCAAAGCGCTGACCGCGCAGTTGCTGCGCCAGCCGAGCGTCCGGCGCCTCACGAGTGAAGCCGAGCTGCCCGGCGCGCTGGACAACGCCGGCCTTCGGCCCGACGCCAAGGCGGCATCGTCTTCGGGCGCGCTCGAGACGGTGCACCGGAATGCCGACGGCACCGACTACTACTTCATCTACAACCGGTCCGCGTCACGGATCGACACCACGATCTCCCTCAACGGCACCGGACGGCCCTACCAGCTCGATAGCTGGAGCGGCAGCATCGACCCGATCGCCACCTACTCCAAGGACCGGGACTCCGTCAGGATCCCCGCGAAGCTCGCCCCGTACGGCGTCACCGTCATCGCGGTGACCAGCACGGACTACGGCGCCAAGCCGGGCACGCGGCACGCCGTCACCGCGACGACGGACGTCCATTACAACGGGGACGGCTCACTCCTGGCGCGCGCCATCGGCGCCGGCACCTACACCGCCGCCCTGGACAACGGCCGCAAGGTCTCCACCGTCATCAAGAACGTCGCACCCCAGCGAACCCTGACGTCCTGGCGGCTGTCCGCACAATCCTGGACGCCGGGAGCGGGCCAGGCCGAGACCACCAAGACGACACTGCCCACGACCGAGCCGGCCACCGGACCGGACGGCGCGCTACCGCCCTGGAACGAGATCGCCGGCCTGAACCACGCCTCCGGCGTCGGTGCCTACACCACCACCGTCACGCTGCCCAACGACTGGACCAGCCGAAACGGCGCCTACCTGGACCTCGGAAAGGCGGTCGACACCGTGCGCGTGGAGGTCAACGGCCAGGCCGTCGACGGCATCGACCAGAGCGACATCAGCCGCATCGACCTCGGCCGCCGGCTGCACCCCGGCGCCAACACCATCACCGTCACCGTCTCGACCACCCTTTACAACGCCGTCCACGCCACCGGCGGCGCCACCTATCGCGCACCCGAACAGCGAACCGGCCTGCTGGGCCCCGTCGTCCTGACCCCGTACGCCGAGTCCCCACTGCGCTGAGCGGAATGCGCCCGTCGTCCCGGACCGCCTTCCGGAGGCAGGTCATCACCCCGGTCAGATGACTGATGCCGTCCGTTTCCGCAGGCCATAGCGTCTCTTCCATGATTCTGGTGACGGGAGCGACCGGGAAGGTCGGCGGGCAAGTCGTGGCGCAGCTGCACGAGGCGGGCGTCGAGGTTCGAGCGTTGGCGCGCGTCCCGGAGGCGGCGAGCCTGCCCGACGGCGTGGAGGTGGTCCGGGGCGACCTGGCGGATCCGGGTTCCCTGGACGCGGCGCTGGACGGGGTGGACAAGGTGTTCCTGGTCTGGCCGACGCTGGCCGCCGATGCCGCCGCCCCCGAGGTGGTGCGGCTCATGGCGGCCCGGGCACGGCGTGTGGTGTACCTGTCGTCGATAGGCGCGGGCACGCCCGGCCGTGGCCCCGTACTCGACTCCCACGGACGGCTCGAGCGGTTGATCAAGGAGTCGGCGGCGGAGTGGACGTTCCTGCGCGGCGGCGGGTTCGCCGGCAATGACCTGGCCTGGGCGGAGGGCATCCGGGACGGCGGTGTGGTGCGCGAGCCGTTCGGCGGCTGGCGCCGATCGCTGGTGCACGAGGCCGACCTGGCCGCCGTGGGCGTGCGGGCGCTGCTGGACGACGGGCACGTCGGCGCCGTCTACGAGCTGACCGGGCCGGAGGCGCTGAGCCAGGCGGAGCGGGTGCGGATCATCGGCGAGGTCATCGGGCGGCCGCTGCGCTTCGAAGAGCTCTCCGTGGACGAGGCCAGGCGGCAGTTCCTGTCCTGGCTGCCGCCCGAGGCCGTCGACGCCACGCTGGAGGGAATGCTCGAGATGACCAAGAAGCCGGAGAAGGTCACGGGCACCGTCGAACAGCTCACGGGACGCCCCGCGCTGACCTACCGCGAATGGGTCGTCGACCACCGGCGCGACTTCACCGGGTGAACGCCGGCGCGTCATGAATCGGCGCCGGTGGATGGCTACGGGTGGTGCCATGGGAGGCAGGTGGGCTCGCTTCCACCGCGCCCGGCGAGCAGCTCGGTGAGCAGCGCCGCCAGCCGCAGCGGGAAGACGGGCTCGGGCGCGCCCTCCAGTTCGCCGATCGGCCACCAGCGGTGTTCGCTGATGTTGCGGCGTTCCACGTCGGTGAATCCGGTGGTGTCGATGTCGGTCGATGCCGTCCGGTAAAGGAAGTAGTCGTCGCGGAAGAGGCCGCGGGCCCATCCGGGGAAATCGGCGTAGCCGGACGAGAAGGCGACGGTGGCGCCCAAGTCGCCGGGCGCGGCCACCAGGCCGGTCTCCTCGTGGAGTTCGCGGGCGGCGGCCTCCGCGAGGGTCTCACCGTCGTCGACGCCACCGCCGGGCGTGATCCAGCAATGCCCCGCCTCTGGCTCGCCATGGGCGTGCGGGAAACGGAACAGCAGGACGCGTTCGGCGTCGTCCACGAGCAGCACCCTCGCGGAGCGTCGCCGGTACCGGTCGTCGTCCTCGTCCTGGCCCCGGCCCGTTGATGATCGCATGCCGCGATTCTCCCGCCTTTGCCGCTCGTGCCGCCTCCGGCAGGCTTGCCGGAGGCGGCCGGGACGCATCACGCGACGGCTGTGCCTTCGAGCTCGACCATCAGCTCGGGGATCGCCAGCCGGGTCACCCCGAGCATCGTGGTGGACGGTGCCACCCCGGCGGCGCCCAACCGCGACGCCAGCACGCCGTAGTGCTCGAAGAGCCGGTCGACGTCGGTGGTGTAGACGTTGAGCCGGACGAGGTTCGCGAGGGACATGCCGGCCTCGCCGAGCACGGCCTCCAGGTTGTCGAGGCTCAGCGCCAGCTGCGCCGCCATGTCGCCGGCGTGCTGAGGCTTGCCGTCGCCGCTCATCGCCGTCTGCCCGGAGCAGTACAGGGTGCGGGTCTGCCCGGAGACGAGCTCACCCTGGTCGTAGCCCACCTCCACGGACCACGCCCACGGGTTGACCGCCGTTCGCTCCATCGCCACATCGGCTCCATTCGATTCGTCGGGGACACGGGCGTCGATCGGCCTTCCGCGACGCCGTGCCGACGAGCCTCGCAGCGAATCACGACATCCTGTGTCGTGTATTTCGGTAATGTCCGCGTATGCGCGCCGACCGGTTGGTCTCGCTGGTGCTGCTGCTGCGCCGGCACGGCCGGCTGTCCGCGGCCACGCTCGCCCGCGAGCTGGAGGTGTCCACCCGCACCGTGCTGCGCGACATCGAGGCGCTGTCCGCGGCGGGCGTCCCGGTCTACGCCGAACGCGGCCGGCACGGCGGGTTCGCGCTGCTGCCCGGCTTCCGGACGGAGCTCACCGGGCTGAACCACGACGAGGCCCTCGCCCTGCTGATCGCCGGATCGCGGCGCGGCGCGCAGGCGTTCGGCCTCGGCTCGGCGCTCGCATCGGCCATGCTCAAGGTCGTGGACGCGCTGCCCGAAGGCCATCGGGACATGGCGGCCGGCGCGGCCCAGCGCCTGCTCATCGACCCGGAGACCGACCTCCTCTCGCGCCGGCTCGTCACCGAAGAGGTGCCCGACGCCGTGGTGGCCGAGGTCCGGCGCGCGGTGTTCGCCGGGCACCGGCTGCGCATCCACTACGCGGCCTTCGGGCAGGCGCCGAAGTGGCGCACGGTGGACCCGGTCGGCCTCGTCACGGTTCGCGGCCAGGGCTACCTGCTGGCCACGCGGTCCGGCGAGGACCGCACCTACCGGCTGTCGCGTGTGCTGGCCGCCCAGGAACTCCCCGAACCCGCGCAGCGACCGGACCGGGTCGATCTGGACCGGGCCTGGCGGGAGCGCAGCACGCGGTTCCGCACCGGCGGCGACCAGGTCACCGTGCTGGTACGGGTGGACCCGGCACGGCGGGAGGAGCTGGTGGGCACCGCGCTGGCCGTCCTCGCCGAGGAAGCCGAGGCGGGCGGACGGCTGCGGCTGGAGGTGACCTTCCAGGACCGGAGGCACGCCGAGTGGGCGCTGTGGCAGCTTGCCGCGGACGCCGAGGCCCTGGCCCCGCAGTGGTTGCGGATCTCCCTGCGCGACCGCGCCGCCGCGATCGCCGGCTCCTACGCGAGCCGCCCCGAGGGCTGACGGGCGATTCCCCCGCCGGGCTGTTCAGCCGATGAGCCCGCCGATGCCCTTGCCGATCAGGACGACGCCGATGACGAGCAGCAGCACGAACATGACCGTGGTGTTGTTGCGTTCGAGCCAGGTCTTCAGGGCGTCCAGCGGCCGGCGCATGCGCGCGGTGTCGGCGACGTAGACGATCACGGGAACCGCCACGCTGGACACCGCGATCACGGTGAAGACGGCGACGGCCACGATCTGGCCGCCGGTGCTCAGCCGCCCCTGGCTGACGGCGATTCCGGCCGCGGCGCACATCATCAGGTTCTTCGGGTTCACCGCCGACAGCAGCACGCCCAGGGACGCGGCCTTGACGGGGGTGAAGGTGTCGATGGCCTTCATCCACGCCGGCATCTCCGCCTGCTCTCCCGGGTCGGGACGGGCGGTGAACTGCTTGGCGGCGAGGATGAGCAGCAGCACGCCCAGCAGCAGCTTGATCCAGGAGACGCCGGTCTTGGGCCGCCCCGACGCGGCGGTCATGCCCAGCCCGTTGGCGATCAGCAGCAGCACGACGGTCGCCGCGAGGACGCCGCCGACCCAGCCCGCCAGGAAGCCGAGGCCGGTGGCGCGGGCGCGCGGTGCCAGCAGCATGAGAATGACCGCGATGATGGGGATCGGGCTGACCGCGACCCCGATCGCCAATGGCAGCAGTGTCCCGATGACCTCGCCCATGTCGCCCCCGAACCAGCCCGTTATGGTCGCCGGACTGTCGGAGTACCCAATTTGATCAAGCCGAATACCGCATCCGGGGCGCCCCTGGCGGCCGGCGCCCGTGGGGATGGGCGTCCAGGTCTCGCGGACCCTGGATCAGGGTTCCTGGTCGAGGTCGGCCGCGTCGGGGACGGGTCCGCCGCCGTTGGGGATCCAGCGGCCGGAATCGCGCCACTTGACGGCTTCATGGAAGCCGTGGGTGGCGGCGAACTCCTGGAACCAGCGGCCCTCGGGGGAGTGCCGGGTGATGCCGTCGAAGAGGGTCGCGAGGATCTGGGTGCCGTGCAGCCCCATGTTGTCGTACGCCTGGTTGATCATGAGCTTCTGCATGGCGAGCTGGTTGACCGGGACGCCCGCGATGCGGTCGGCGAGGGCCTCGACCGCGCCGTCGAGGTCGCCGGCGGGCACGGACTCCAGGACCAGGCCCCAGTCGGCCGCCTGCCGGCCGTCGATGGTGTCGCCGGTGAGCAGCATCCGCTTGGCGCGTTCGGCGCCCAGCCGGTAGACCCACATCGCGGTGGTCGGGCAGCCCCAGACCCGCGCCGGCATGTACCCGATCCGCGCGTCGTCGGCCATGACCACCAGGTCGCACGACAGCGCGATGTCGCTCCCGCCGGCCACCGCGAACCCGTGGACCTTCGCGATCGTCGGCTTCAGCGACCGCCACAGGGAGAAGTAGTCGTCGGTGAACGACTTCATCGCCGTATAGTCCTGGATCGGATCCCAGACCGGGTCGCCACCGCCGGACCCCTGCGTCCCCTGGCCGTCCTCCGCGGAGATCTTCAGGTCGTACCCCGAGCAGAAGGCGCGGCCGGCGCCCTGCAGCACGATCACGTGCACGCCGGGGTCCTGGTTCGCCCGCCGGACGGCCGCGGCCAGGTCCCCCGGCATGGCGAAGTCGATGGCGTTGAGCCGCTCCGGCCGGTTCAGCGTCAGGTACGCCTTGCGATCCCTGCTCTCGTACAAGACCGTCGACATGCAGACTCCTGTCCGTCGGTGCGGGAACCGGCCGGCGCCCTGCGGGCGCGGCCGCCCCGGTGACATTACAGAAGTTCTACACGTGGCGAAAGCTCTGTAATTCCGTGGCGCAGGCCGTGCCGTAGCCCGCCAGGTCGCCGCCGAGCGCGGCGGCGGCCAGGAAGCGTTCGGTGGTCGCCCGATGCTCGGCCGGCGTGGGCCGGAACCGCGGACGGCGCGCCCGGACGTGCCGCCGGGCCCGGTACGCCATCTGCTGCACCGCCCGTTCGGTGCGTCCGACGATGACCGCGATCTCTGCGTGCGAGAAGCCGAAAACGTCGTGCAGCAGGAACACCGCGCGCTCCGTCGGGGCCAGGGTCTCCAGGACGACCAGCAGGCCCGCCGCCACCGCGTCGACCGGACGCGGCTCGACGTCCGGCTCGGACGGCCGGTCCCCGCCGGCCGGCACTTCCCGGCGCGCCCGTACCTTGCGAAGCTCGTCGATCGCCTGGCGGGTCACCAGCCGGAACAGGTACGCGCCCGGGTCCGCGACCGAACGGTGGTCCACCCGGCTCCAGCGAAGCCAGGCCTCTTGAAGGACGTCGTCGGCATCGGCCCGATTTCCGAGCATCCGATACGCCGCGGCAGAAAGCGCGACCCGGTGCTTCTCGAACAGTTCTTCGGCTGCGTCCATTGCACCTCCCGTAGAGACCTCATCAACAAGACGGTCCAGGGGGGCGCCGGCGTCATGCTCCGACATGCTGCTGCGCATCGCCGGGCGGTTCGAGCGCGCCCTGTTCGTGGG